>JAOAAU010000020.1 GCA_026418695.1 Clostridia bacterium | reverse complement strand
CATCCGGAATTTGTAATGGAGCATTGTTAATTTCTGACCAAAGTCCATCCTGGCCTTTACCTTGCCAGTGGTATTCAGTCATTTCTGCACTTAGGTTAATTAACTGCGGCTTGTTCCATACTTTCATCATTGTCACCTCCTTTCAAGAAATCTTCAGTATGTTTTATAAAGTTTGAAAATATCAAACAAGATAGCATTAAGCGTAAATCAAGTACATTCGTCTCTCCAGGAGTTAGTACTTCATTTTTCATTAGTGCCTGATCTATTTCAGATACATTAATATATCGCTTTACATAATCTTTCTGAATTGCTCTTTCTAGTTCATTCCGTGCGTTTTCCCATTCCGGCTGGATACGCTGTATCCAATCTGCACTCTGTTTACCTCTCACTTTCGTGTTTAGCCTTACTTTATCTGGCAGAATATCCTTCATGGATCTGCGCACCAAGTATCGTTCCTGACCTTTTTGGACAAATTGATTGCCAGGTATTCTAAAGCAAAACTCAATCACTCGTTTATCTCTCGTAGGGTCTCTCTTAGCTATTCCATACGCAAGTGACAGTTTTGTTTCTACTGCACCAATATGTGTGAAGGCAGAAGGTTCAAATATCAATTTTCGAACTTCACTTAAAGTATAGTTTTGATAAGGTGAATGCAAGTATCCTGCCTTTTTCAATCGCATTTCTGTGTGATGCTGTTTAGCAAAATCCGGTTGAACCAGTGAAATTGTCTGAGAGAGCGCTTGATCTCCCTGCTGCTTAAAGATATTTTTTTGCACAAATTCGGGAGAAAACCTTTTGAATACGTATTGCAGAAGTCTCTTTCGGCTTACTCCGTGAAATTTCCCGTAATCAGATATCTCGTTTAGCATCTTGACCCACTGTCCGTTCTTAAACAATGTGAACAATTGAATATAGAAATCGCCGAAAGAGATTGTACTGTTGCCGAATTGCCCATCCAATAATACTTTGCAGTTTTGACGAGCTGCTGTTTCAGCAATGCCATCCATCCAAAATAGATTTTCAACAATCTTATATGGCTGCTCCAAAATATTGATAAGTCTTTCGGTATTAGTCAGTGAGTGTCTGTCAGGAAACCGGCAATAATTTATATCAATATTTCCGCAGTGCTCACAAATGGCGTTAATATATTCACTTTCATCTGAAATCCAGCCTGATGGTAAAAACTCAACATAGCCTTCTATTGGAACAGCACTATATGCCTTTAATCTTTTTCCATTATTTTTGAATTGCTGAGATGCCACGCAGGCAACAGCGCCAGAGTCCAAGCCCCCGCTTAATAGAATTCCAACATCTTTATAGCTGCGAGTACGGCAATGTACCGCTTCAAAAAATATCTCACGAAATGCTTCATCATACTCCACATCATTTTTAAATCTAATTTCCGGTAATTCAAGAGGATGCCAATACTTTTTCTTTTTGAATCCCGATAAACTAACCTTCATGCTTTGTGCTGGTTCCAATTGAAAAACATCTTGATATATAGTGTGATGTGCTTCCAATTCATGAGCTACTGTAGGTATCGCTAGGAAATCTGCAAGCCACAAGTCATTTAACCCTTTTGTTACTTGTGGAACGACAAGTAATGGCTTCATTACTGTACAAAACGCAAATGTTCCCTCAGAATAAACATAATAAAATGTTCTTTTACCCACATGGTCCCGGGCACAAAACAGCTCCCTTTTTTGATGATTCCATATTGCAAAAGCATAGTCTCCTATCAAGTACTTTGGACACTCATCCCCCCATTTTTTGAAAGCTAATAATATTAACTCGCTGTCTGTTATCTTATTTTTTTCTATTAATGGAATACCAAACAGTCCAAGCAGTTCTGATCGATTGTCAATGATAGCATCAGCGGTAATTGTTAACCCTGCTGTTTCATCATGGTATGGCAGCTTCTCAAAACACGATTCCGGAGTAATCCACTGATGATGACATCCAAAAAAGATCGGTCCTGCAGACCATGTTTCAGAAGCATCTGCAGAATATACCCCAAGCTTTTTCATCATCGCTGCACCAATTTCTTTAGGTGCATAATTCCCCTTCAAGTTTATATAGCCACAAATTGCACTCATTCAAAATAATTCCTATCTTGTTTTGTTAATATTGATCAAGTCGTTCTTATATAACATAGTTAAGAACTCAAGTACCTGCTCCTGACATACCCTTTCTTCTACTTCGTATTCCTTTAAAAGAGAACAAATGATATCCTCTACATTTTTTGATTCTTCGATTAGCTCCCAAATACGGGTTCCAACCGGATCAAAGCTATAATACATACCTCTTTCAATATGCATCATCCCTATTTCACCGCCCAAGTCGGTTGTAACCAGCCCATCTTTTCTCTCCACGGATGTTTCTAGAGTGATTATCTCATTAACTGCTTGCATATATATCTCCCTTCTAAACTGCCAATAATTTCTTTTTGTTTAAAGCTTTTATAATTTGTTCAATTTGTTCATCTACAGTAAACTTTGATTTGGGACGGCTCAGTCGATAGACTGATATTCTTTTAGACACCTCTGCACACTGGTTAAAGTGTTCAGTTCGTAGATTAAAATAATGCAGTAACTGAGCTCGATACGTATGATTCATTAGGATAGCCATCTTATGCGGACCTGCTAGTTCCTGCAATGATACCTCCCCTGAATCCTTCGTTACTAATTCACATACGGCGGCGAGACGAACTGGGGAACTATAAAAACCCTGCCTCACAGGTACTGCATACTTATCCCTCTCTGCATTAATCTGACTTAGTTCCGATATATCCCCGCCCGTATTCTCCAGATAGTCTCTGCAAATCTTTTGTTGGGGATATCCAGGCTGAACCCAAAGGGTTCCGTCTTCTCCCCGTTTAATGGCTGAAACATCATCTGATAAAAACGGATATCCCTTTTCTCGCAAAGCAAAAGATAGTGTTGATTTGCCTGCTCCGGAGAGTCCTGTAAATATTACACACTGCCCATCAATCACAATGGCACTGCCGTGAATCGGCAATATCCTTCTTTGGAGAAGAATAGTACCCAAGGAAGTCCCTAGCAGGTAAAGTTTAACTGTAAGAGCGTCAGCTCCTGCATCCGGTTCAACAATAATTTTATTGCCATTTGCTACAAAGTAATTTCCTGTACCTTTTATCCTAAAATACAATTCATCTTTTTTTGCGTATCCATTGGTAGTACTTTCATGTAGTGTATAATCACTTTGGGGGACCTTCCCATTGATAATCTCAACATCAACATGCCCTTCCGAAGGCATTAATTCTGTAAGAAGAAAATCCGAGGAGACAGTCAGTCCGAATACCTTGTATATGTATTTTTTATTGTCAAAATTGCTATCCATTTGCGTATCTCCTTGAATGAAAGGTATCTGCTTTCTGTTCAAGCAAAATCCCTTCTGATAAACGATAAATATGATCACAGATATCAAACACTGTTATACGGTGCGTAATTGCAATACATGTCCTTGCAGGTCGAAGCTGTCGAATATTCTCCAGAACCGCCTGTTCTGTCTGATGATCAAGCGCAGATGTTGCCTCATCCAAGAGTAAAATAGGCGCTTTTTTTAGTATCGCTCTTGCTATCGATAAACGCTGTGCCTGCCCCTCTGATAATCCCAACCCACCTTCTCCAATCATGGTGTTAAGCCCTTCCGGCAGGGATTGAATGAATTCCCACGCACAAGCTACTTTAGCGGAATCAATCAACTCCTCTTCTGAGGCATTCGGGCATCCGATTCGTAAGTTTTCTGCAATCGTGCCGGAAAACAATGTGTTTCCCTGTGGTACATAAGAGAAAAAAATTCTTGTATCTGCAGAAACTGGCCGTAATCTATTACTTTTTCCGGTTAAGTATATCTTCCCATCTGCTGGCTGCAGTAAGGATAAGAGCATTCTTATAAGGGTTGTCTTTCCTTCCCCGGAAGCCCCGATTAACGCCACAATTTCTCCTGGATTCACAGTTAAAGATACATCAGAAAGAATTTGTTTCTCCCTTTTATATCCAAAGGATACCCGTTCCATACATACTCCCAAAATCTCAGAGCTATATAATGCGGGACCTTTCCTTTTTTCTTCAATTTCTAACCCTTCAAATTCTATCAAGCGCTCTGCCGATGCCATTGCAGATATTACCTGCGGCAATGTACGGGAAAGTGTACTAAATGGTCCCTGAACTTGCCCTACAAGTTGGAGAAACGCTGTAAAAGTTCCAAAGCTGGTACTCCCTAATGAAAGCCTGTATGCACCCCAGCCAAAAGCCAGGAAATATCCAACCCAGTATCCGCTAGATAAAACAAAGTTTGTTGCTACACTGAGATTATTTCTTCTTATTACCCACTGCAATTTATCTTGCTGATATTGAGACAAACGTTTTAAACTGATCTCATTATGTTCAAAAGTCTTAATAATCAGCATGTGCCGAACCAGTTCGTGCATATAGGCTCGACAGCGACTTTCTGCACTCTGAATAAAATGCTGGAATTTTTTAAGTTTTCGTCCAAAAAGCCAACTGCATATTACAGAGACTGGTCCTACTACAAACGCAAAAGCTGCAAGCATAGGGTCAAAATATAACAAAGTGATAAATGCTACTATCAATTGAATACCCAGAGAGAAAATATTCGGGATAATACTTACCAGAACACCGACTATATTTCCAATATCACTGGTTAATCGGGTGAGTACGTCTCCACTATGATATTTATTTAATGCGCTCCATTCTATACTATATAATCGGTGAAGGAATTCTCTCTGCATCCTGTTTCCCATCACCTCACTCACCCGAGTAGTGATCATGGTAGATACTCCGCTAAGCCCAATTTGCAATAGGAGCAGCACAGAGAAAATCGCAATGTACATCGAAGCATGTTTTAAGTCTTTCTCAACTGCCAAATCAATTAGTTGTCTCGATACGATGGCCATCGCTATTGGTGTGGTTGATAAAAGAATATTAAGCAGAAAAATTAGGAATAGTGATCCTGTATAAGGCTTTGCACACTTAATCAGCCAGTAGTATGTATTAAAATTCATTATCTTTTTTAATTTCTTCATATCGGTTTCCTTTTTTGAATATAGGATCTATCCAACTGCATTTACTTGGAATATACTATTTGCATTAATCAGCTGTGAATTAACATCGTTTGTTAGCGTTCGAATATATTTAGGCGCAATTCATATTATACATATTTCCCATTATATGGAAAGCCAATGGTTTCATCATTTTTTTCCTATTTCCCTTAAAAAACAACACGAATTTCCGGACTAATTGTATTTTGATATACAAATTAATCCAACGATGTAGATATATGCACGATTATGTTTCAATATTACTAATAATTTTTTAATGTTTACATTAGATTTTCAGTCCTTTTGATGACTGGACTAATCCCCTGAAATGTTATACCAGAAAAAATCGATGTAAAATTCTACTGTTCTGCAATATTAATTATGCCTATTCTACAAAGATAAAAATGCAACAAAAAAGCTCGTAGTCGTTATCCACTACGAGCCATCATCATTTTTATTTCATCTCACCCCGGTCGACCCAAATCCCCCGCCGCGATCATTTCCCAACTCCGCAACAGAATCAACCACCTTGAAGATAATCCTGGGAACCTCCTGCAGCACAATCTGCGCGACCCTGTCCCCTTTCTTTATCCCATACGTCCCCTTCTGATTTCCTTTACTGTCTAACGGCAAAACCTTGTCTGCATCACTATTGCTCTCCGAAGTATTCGTCATGATAATCCCGAGTTCATCCCGATACCCACTATCAATAGTTCCCGGCGAATTGGACAACCTCAATGGAGTCTTGAAAGATACTCCGCTCCTCGGTCTTACTTGTATCTCATATCCATCCGGAATGGCAAGTTTCAACCCCGTCGGAATGATCACCGTTTCCCCTGGCTTTATTTCCACATCCTCCGCAGCATACACGTCCATTCCCGAATCCCCTGGATTTGCATACTTCGGTAAAATCGCATCTTGCCTGCAAATCTCCACACTTACTTCAACATTTCGACTGCTCATAAAATACCCCCTATACCCCTCTAAAGTAATGTCCTTTAGTAAACCCTTTATCTCTTATCTTTTCGATCAATTGACGATGCTTATCCATCGCTGATTTCCCTGATTTTAAAATATCTTTATGCAAAGCAATGATATCTCGAATCTCATCATTCTTTTCGTCAGTAATATTCATTCTAAAAGTGTTTACTCCTGCTGACCTTATCTTATTCAGATACTCCGGAACCAACAACACGTTGGAGTTAAACACTACACTCCGGCAGTCAATCGGATCGCACAAAACCGGAAACTCCATTCCCATACGATCCTTAAGCTTATATACACCTTTTTTGCAGACAGCATTACACGTCTTCCCCTTTTCCATTCCCCCGGCAATACTCCCAACCGGACAATACTCACTGGTCATCACCGGCAGTCTTCCATAAATCACAACTTCCTTTTCAATAGGTGCTGTCCTTTTAATACCTTCAATCTGCTGAAGTGTGAGTTCCGGAGAAAGCGTTGCTCCTCCAATCCCCTGATCACTTAGTTCTTTCAGTGACATACGATTAAAAATATTGAGAGGAAAATCTGCAATGATCTTTAAATTGTTAAACTTTCTTACATCTTCCAGGCTTCCCAGGCTGCCAATTAAAAATCCGCTGATTCCGCTGCCAGCAACCTCCTCCAATTTATCTTTTATTAAAGCATCATATCTGCCTCGGGTAATGGAGGGAAGCCAAACGAATATTTCTGATTCTCCCCGGTTAAGGTTTGAGAGTATTTCCTTGGAATTCCTTTCAACAAATACTTTGAAGGGAATATATATTCGGTCAGCACCCAAGTTTGAGTAATCTGCATTGTGATCAAAGTTATATATAAATACAGATAGTTTTGTTTTAGAATCTCTTGGCGCATCAGAAGCATTTTCTTCCTTAATATCAGCGATCATACCATTGCTTACTTGTCTGCTATAGCTGCTTCTTCTTTTTAATTCCAAGTCCTCAAGTGCCATACGCCTCAAGTTGTTTAATTCACTCACCGGCAGGGCAAGGTTTTCGTCAAGTTCAACTTCAATATCTATAAAATCAAAAGGGGTAGACCCGGTCTTTTTGAGTTGCTCTATAATCCGTTCTTTCGTAACGGCCTTGTTCAATGCTTTCTCTGGCACAAGTTCACTCAAAACTTCAACTTTATTTCCCAAAGTATCCTCAACTCTCAGGAGAATAGGGTTACCTTCTTTTATACTAATGTTTCCATGAATATTTACACGCCTGAACAACTTGCCGGAAATTGACGCCTGCGCACGCTCATTCAACCCTTTATCAGAGGTTTTATAGACTTTATTCCCCTTGAGTACTCTCCCTTTCAAATATCCAATGTCCGCAATATCACCCTTCTCTACCGAGCGGGTATTCTTCCCATCAACCTTAATATTAGTGACAATCGTACCGGGACTTTCATCCTCTCCATTCCATACTTCTATCCCATCCCCAATGGATAACTCTCCATGAAGCTTTACTCGGGCTACGTTTGTCCCTCTATCATGGGAAATAACCTCCCCAATGTGTAAGCCCCAATTCTTGGGCTTCTCGTAACTCATCATATCTTTCCCGGACTTCCCGTAAAGGTACCCCTTAGAGAAGCCTCCCCGGTTAAAAATCTGCGTAAGATCCTGGAGATCCTGCTTATCAATATCCGTTCCGCGATTTGCCTGTTCTATATTCTCCAGTGCACGATCAAGATATTTTCTATATATTCTGACCACCGTTGCCACGTATTCCGGGGTCTTCATTCTTCCTTCGATTTTTAGGGATTTTACTCCCGCATGAATCAACTTTTCGAGTTCCTCAATAGAGCTTAAATCCTTGGGACTCATCAAATGTCCCTTCATCCCTGCCTTTGAAGCGCCCTCCTTTTCAGTAACCAGTTCATATGGCAACCTGCAGGGCTGGGCACATTTCCCTCTATTACCGCTTCTTCCACCAATCATACTGCTCATTAAGCACTGACCGGAATAAGAAATGCATAACGCTCCATGGACGAACACTTCAATTTCCAATGGTGTATTTTTCGCAATTTGCTCAATTTCATTGAGTGAAAGCTCCCTTGCCAGCACCGCTCTATGAAAACCAAGCTGTTCAAGGACTTTCACACCTTCAAGGTTGTATACCGTCATTTGCGTGCTTGCATGAAGTTCGAGGTCAGGAAATCCTTTTCTGATCAATCCTGCAAACCCAAGGTCCTGCACAATAATTCCGTCAATCCCCATAGTATAGGCTTCACCGGCGAAATTAACCGCTTCTTCCATTTCCTCATCAGAGATCAGCGTATTCATAGCAAGGTAAATCTTTGTATCTCTTATATGTGCGTACTCTAATGCTTTCTTTAATTGTTCATTATCAAAATTCCCTGCAAACTGTCTGGCATTAAAAAGTCTGCCTCCCAAATAAACAGCGTCCGCACCGTTTTCGACAGCTGCCAGAAAAGCTTCATAGTTTCCCGCTGGAGCAAGCAGTTCTGCTTTATTGATCATTCTTTATCACCTTTGATGTTAAATCATGCCACTATATTTATTCCTATTCTATCAGAGTTGTCCCCGATTGTCTAAAGTTGTTCGCAGCCTGTAGTTTTGTCTCAGTTAGTGTGTTGAGTGTTTGAAAAGTTTATACTCTTTCTATAACAAAAACAGCACTCGTTCTCCAAGTGCTGTTTATAATAATCATGTTTATTACGTTTTCAAAAAACTCTTATAAAACTTTTGAAAGTCTGCTGTTCACATCCTGGCTGAATCGCTGAATATAGGCCAGTACATATTCCTTAATATCCATTTGATCATCCTCAATCAATGGAGTCAAATCCATTCCATAAGTCAATGCCGAAGCGGTATCTGTCCCATGGGATGCTGAGTAAGTGGCATTCCCCAACCTTCTTCCCACTGTAGCAAGGTCATACCGCTTTCCACCGCATACCTGTGAGTCAAAAACCTCCACCAACGCTGCTGCAATATTGGGGTGTGCAGATACATCAAACATCACTTTCTCTTCATCATTGACCCAATCCAGGTTTCTCCATACTTCGCACCCGTATACTTTCTCAGGACGTTCTTCTTTTGGTATTTCACGAATAGCCTTGATCACCTTTGTAACAATACCCAGGTGTGTATCATGCTTATCTGCAAGGTTATGCGTATAGATAACCTGTGGCTTTGCTGCAAGGATCAATTCTTTGAGTTCGTTAACAACTTCCTTACCGGATGGATCCTTCACCTCTGAACTTTTATAGTCGAGAAGTACAGTAGATCCGTATTCTCCAACAAATGCCGCCTTTTTCTGTTCCAGCTTTCTAACGCTTTGCATATCCTCATCTGTATAAGAAGCATATAAATCATCTCTTGGGCTGCCTGCACCGTTGGTTACAACAACTCCCATAAACCACCGGTCTTTCTTTCCGAAACATTTTAAAATACCGTCATACGCCATGATTTCTATATCATCCTGATGGGCGGATATTGCCATATGCGTGGTTCTGCTGACTGCTTCCTCTACCGGCTTATTGTCAGGTATAAAAATTTCTGCTCCGCTGTTTCTAAACTTAATCATTTTTGACCCTCCCTACCAACTCATTTTATCGATCTGCTCACTCGTTCATTTCCTATACACTTAAGCCAAATATGTCTCAAATCAAAAGTCAAAATATTTATTTAAAATAATCCTATATAAATCGCAATAATGAAAAACCATCGGAAAAACTAATTATTGATATATATCAAGGTAATACAAGCGCACAAAATAATGGAACGTAAAAGATTTGTGCATTGTATATAGGTTCTATTTAATCTCCGGAAGACTTGCTGCAGCAATCGATTGACCTACCCTGCGGTTTGACTCGTCCGGCAGGTGAAGATTGATCTGCTTTGCCAGTTCGGGGAAATCTGCCTCAAGCACTTCTCTGGCCTTCGAGAGAATAATGTTTCCGCCTTCTCCTGAAGTAACACGGCCCAGGATAAGAATATGCTTTATATCATAGAAGTCTGCATAATGCCCAAGTGCATATCCGAGATAAATACCAATGGTCTCGAAGATTTTTTCTGCCCTTTGATCTCCTTGCGTATGAAGGTTCTGAACTATCTTCAATTTTTCTGCTGGCGTTAATTTTTCATCCAGCTCGATTCCCGCAGCAGGTGCAAGCTTAATTACAGCATCCTGGGAGAAATATTTCACACCGCATCCAAAGTCACCGGACCACTCGTCGACCATTGCCTTGATGTTGAAGTCCACAGGTGCAAATGCAAGTTCATTGAGCCACCCGGTGATATTTCCGTTTGCATCCACATATCCTGCAGCTTCGCTGGTTCCCATAGCAATTCCAAGCACCTTGCTATCGTTTAAATCCATTGCGCCTGCCAGAGCTGTAACATCCCCGTCATTTGCAACCTCGAGAGGCACTCCCCCCATGTCCTTTTGTATATTAAGAAAAATATCCTTAATTTTCTTATCAAACAAGTCCTCAGGTACCTTAATAAACAGTGATGCTACCATAACTCTGTTATTGATATAAATCCCTGCTGAGCTTACACCGATAGCATCCACTCTTGGCATATGTGAGGCAGCTGTTTTCATCGCTGTGAGGATCTCATTGTAGTGATAATCCGGATCGCCGGTCACTTTTGGATGCCAAATAACTTCTTCGCTATAAACAGCCTCTCCGTCAATGACCGCCGATACCTTCCGATCACTTCCACCCGCGTCGAAACCTATTCTGCAGCCTTTCAGATGCCGACCAACCGGCTTCGCTCCTTCTTTTGATTCAGGCACCTGATCATATTCTACAATCTCAACCGTAAAGCTTTTTTCATAGACCCTGCTCATGAACTTGGCATCGAATTCTCTCAAGCCGCCAGGTGCATATATATTTTTTATGTATTCCCCTATCCCCTTGGGGCCGCCAACAATAACCTTCCATCCCCCTACAACCCATAGTAAGGTCTTCACTAATCGCTCTGTATAGAATAAATTCGCGTCAAAATTCTCGGATCCTTCTGCAAAAACCACAGTCTTATAAGTAGTTACCAGACCGTCACCACGTTCCAAAGCAATTGCTAGCGGAGCCAAATTGCCAGACTTTTCAACAGCCTGAATAAAAGCACGGTTTTGAAGAGATGCCGGACGGAATGCTTTATCAAGGATTGGTACGATGCTTGGTTTTACGTCAAAATTGAAACTCATCCTATTCTAACCTCCTACACTAATATAGACTTCAGCTTGAAACATTTCTAATTCGGCTTATTTCGTAATGGTTACTTTTTTCAATCCGCGTGGAGCATCCGGGTTCAACCCCTTGGTCAACGCCAATTGACAAGCAAACATCTGGATAACCACGATATTATAGAAAGGTGAAATCATGTCGTTGGCTGTTGCCGGAATTTCAAAGAAGCTGTTGCCCATCTCAAGTACTTCTTTGTTATTGGATATAATAATAAGCTCGGCTTGACTTTCCTTAAGCTTTTTAATCATTTCCACAACATCTGCTAGTGTGGGGCCTTCCGGCGCCAATATGAAAACAGGCATATCCTTTTCGATCATGGCAAAGGGTCCGTGATAAAAATCTGAGGTAGCATACGCCTTTGCTCTGACATAAGTGGTTTCCTGAATCTTGAGCGCGGTTTCCATGGCAATCGGATAGTTAATCCCTCTTGTAAGTACGAAACACTCATTGATATATCTATATCTCTCCGCTTTGTTTGTTATGTGCTCAGACTGATTAAATATCAAGGCAATATTCTTCGGAACATTCAGGAGTTCCCTCTTCATTTCATCATTATTGGACCATTCTGCTACCAATTGTGCAATTAAGTACATTTCAGTTGTAAAGGTTTTTGTTGCGGCAACGCTTTTCTCGAGACCTGCATTGCAGTACAGATGGAACATAGCTTCCTTGGCCAAGGGTGATTCGGTATCGTTGGTAACAGTGATGGTCAATGCACCGTTTTCTTTGGCATTCTTCACTACTTCAAGCACATCTGCAGCTTTTCCAGACTGGGAAATACCGATAACAAGAGTATTTTCAAGTTTCATTCCCTTTTTGTAAATTGTAAATATGGATGGAGCAGCTAACGCAACAGGAAGCCCCAACTCATATTCAATAATATATTTCCCGTAGATTCCTGCATGATCTGAAGTTCCTCTTGCGGCAATCAAAACAGACTGGATATTCCGTCCCTTGATCGTTTTTACAATCTCAGAAATCAGTTTTTCATTTGCTTCTCTGCACTTTTCCAATACTACCGGTTGTTCAAGAATCTCTTCCCACATTTTCACCATGACTTTGACCCCCAATATTCATTTTATAAATTAATATAAAGTTTGAACTAGTTGATAATAGGTATAGTGGTATATACCACTATACCTATAGATTACCACTAAACCAAATCTACGTCAAGAGGGGTTAAAATATTCGTTTGTGTTTAGTCTCGATTTGCATAGACTCTGATATTATACTTGTATTCATCAGAGCGATAGACGGATTTTTCATACAAAAGCTTTAAGCCAGAATCGCTATGCATCAGCCCGGATATTTTTAGGACAGGAATATTGGCTGGAATATTCAAAAGATCCTTCTGATCCCTTGATGGCTTTACCGCTTCAACTACGTTATCTACATAGTTTATTGAATGGGAATACTCTTCCTTAATGATGCTGTAAAGAGAGCCGGTTAAATCGTATTTCTCCAGGTTTGGAAAGTACTTTTCCGGGATAAAATCCTCCTCAATCCCTACAGGTATATTGTTCGCAAGCCTAAGTCTTCTGAGGTGATATACCTGTTCGTTCTCCTTCAATCCCAGGATATCGAGGATTTCTTCATCTACTGATCCCTTGCTAAAGTAAAGGACTTTGGTGGAAGGAGCCATTCCTCTTTTTGAAACTGTATCTGAAAAACTCATAATATTTCTTTGCTCTAACTTGGACTTGGCAACAAAAGTTCCCTTTCCCTTTTCCCTGTAAAGGACACCTTCCGCAACAAGCTGACTTAAAGCCTGGCGGACAGTCATACGACTGATACCCAGGTTCTCGCTAAGTTCACGTTCCGATGGGATCAGGCTGTCTTGAGAGTACTCACCATGGCTGATCTTATCAAGAATAATCTTTTTCAATTGGAAATATACCGGGATGGGACTCTTTTTATCAATATACATGATTTCACCTGATTTCTGGCATGAGAACTCTCATCAATTCGTGATTTTCTCAAAGCTGTCTATATCACTATACAACTTTCATTCTACTTTAGGCTTCCTGCAAAGTCAATAATCAGAGTGTACCAAAGATTTTCAATACACTTGGCATGATATCCGTCAAGGATTCTATTTCCAGACGTACTCGCTCCCCCTGTTTACCTATAATAATCGTTGGCACCTTATTAAAGGTATGAGTCTTTACACTAATATCTTCAATGTTGCCGTGATCGCTGGTAATAAACACTACATCCTCCTCTAAATCGATCAGCTTAATCAATTCGCCGAGAAAGCTGTCCAGCAGCTGTATTTCTCCTACCGCCAGATCCATGTCCATTTTGTGCCCGATGATATCCGTCATAAAATGCTCGTATAAAGTAAAATCAAAGCCCCTACTGATGGCATACAGCTTTTGAGCAGCTTCCTGTGGCGTGTTTAGTCTTACATCATATCCGCTATCAATGAGGATTTGTCCAGTGATATCATGGTACACCCCGTTTCCGGCTTTAAAGTCCTCTATGGTTCTAAAACTTAGCCCTGCCGACATCGACATTACAGAAGTAACGGAGGGCCTATGCAGTCTGTCGGTCTCATCCATCATCTTTTGAAGATATTCATCCCTATATACATTCGCATTCGTGAATTTCAATCCTCTTCGGGAAAGCTCTTTGAAAAGGTTATTCTCATAAATAAGCTGTTTCAACGTAATGGTTGGCTGTCCATTCAAATGACGGTTCAGGACCTTGGAAGCATTGATCCCTGTAAAAATCGTTGTCTGACCGGTTGCACTTTGAGGTAAACCAGGAATACCAAGGCAGGCATCTGTCGGTATTACCTCAAAATTCGAAAAAATATAATCCAGGCCCGGCGTTTTTGCTGCAATTATTGGGTTAACCTCCGGATTCTTATTGCCCATTCCGAAGCCATCTATAAATATAAAAATCATTTTCATCTTCATCACCTGTATTCTAATTCTACCCATTCAGCATCCTATACAAACTTCACAGCTGTATAAAGCGTACAAAAAAAGCGCATTCGCGCTTTTATATCTATTTTTATTGGATCTTAAGTATTACTCGGCTTTGTCAGTATATCAAGAGAGTTCCTGACCTCTGTCAGTTCAGCTTCCCGCTTTGCAAGCTCAACCTGCATATTGGTATTCTGGCTGTTAAGCGCTGCATTTTCTTCTGTTAACCGACGATTCTCTTCTCGTAGCCTTTCCAGTTCATCATGACAGCGTTTAATTTCTTTCTTCATTTGGATTTCATTCTCATGGGCTTTAAAAAAATCATCGGCAACATTTATGGATGTCAGTACAGCCGCCATGGAAGTACTCAGCCGGCTGTTGGTTCTCATGACTTCATTCATTTTGCGGTCGATATATAAGCCGACCTTCTGGATGTACTCGTCAGACTCAACCCCAACCAACACATACTCCTTGCCGGCGATCCTTACCTCCACCTTGTTTTTCACTGTCACGAGAATCAGCTCCTTCGCAAAATCCATCTTCACTTCGCCAATGATACAACCAAGACCTTTGTCTACAAAATACAACAATTCACAACACTTTTTCCTCTATTATATTATATTTCACCAAAAAAGCATATATTTAAATTTTCCTATTCTTTTGAATGAATCTGGAATTTAAAAGTATCCGGTATTTGTAGATATAAACTTGACAGCAGTCACTCCTTTTATGCTAATACAATCAGAGTTTTTGCATAACAAAAATGGACTGTCCGAAGACAGCCCATTTTATAAGTTCCTGCTTTTACTCTTTAGTTTTTGTACCATCTGCGTAGTTCTTAATGATGTTTGTAAGGTCTACACCAGTGAGACTTTTTACTGTCTCCGGAAGCTGTGCCATTACATTGGTGATATCTTTCGTCAGCTTGGATGCGCCGGAGTCACCAATCATAACAATCTTTTCTGTCTTAGCCAAAGGTTGTGCTACAGCAGATGCGATTTCCGGAAGTTTCTCAATAATCATCTGCGCCATTGCAGCATCATTGAACATCTTATAAGCTTCCGCTTTCTTGATCATCGCTAACGCTTCCGCTTCACCCTTTGCCTTGATAATTTCAGCCTCTGCAAGACCGGCAGCCTTGATCGCTTCTGCTTTTGCCAAACCTTCCGCTTTGATGGCAGATGCCTGACCTTCTGCTTCCTTTGCTCTTTTGATCCGCTCTGCTTCAGCCTGAATCTCTGTTCTGAATCTTTCAGCTTCTGCCGGTTTTTTAACAGTAGCATCCAGCTCCTTTTCTTTCCTCATGGCTTCCTGTTCCTGGAGCTCGATTTCCTTCTGCTTCTTGACGATTTCAACCTTCATCGCCTCGGCTTGAACTTCCTGTTCGATGACATATTTCTTTTTGTCATAGGACAAATCGGATTCAGCTTTTCTTTCATTGATCGCTGCCTGGTAGTCTGCTACCTTCATTTCCTTATCTCTGTTAGCTTCAGCAACCTTTGTTTCTGCCAGGAACTTCGCTGTCTGTCCTGCCTGCATTGCTTCCGCACTCTTGATGTCTGCGTCTCTCTTCGCTTCTGCCTGACCAATGACCGCATCTCTTTGAACTCTGGCGATCTGTGCTTTACCCAGGCTCTCAAGGTATCCATTCTTATCAGCAATTTCCCTGATTGTAAAGGAAATGATCTTCAATCCCATGTTTGCAAGGTCCCCTGCTGCGAGTTCCTGAACTTTTTGAGCAAAGGCATCCCTGTTCTGGTTGATTTCTTCAACAGTCAGGTTACCTACGATTGATCTTAAGTGACCTTCCAGTGTCTGTGTTGCGATTCTCCTGATCTCATCCTCTTTGAGACTCAAAAACTGTTCTGCCGCAGTAGCGATGGCTTCTTCACTGGAGTCTATTTTAACCTGAGCAATACCATCTACAGTAACCTGAACCCCTTGTGAGGTATACGCACTGGAGTTTACATCCAATGGCATAATCCTTAAGGAAATGGTCTTTGCGATTTCAAAAATTGGCCAAACAAAGGTTGCTCCGCCTCTTACGATCCTAAATCCAACGACCTGGCCGTTTGAAAGCTTTTTCTTTCTACCGGATACAATCAAGGCTTCATCGGGTCCTACCTTAACATATCTGCTTACAAACACAGATATCATCAAGAACAGCACCACTACCAGCAATGCACCCACCAGAACCGTTACTCCAATACCATCAAACATCGTTTAAATCCCCCTTATAGTTTAATTGTTTTCTTTCTCTTTTTCCATGGAGCGATTCTCCTTTTCAATGAGATCAATATCCTCGATGGAAATCTTTCGTGTTACAATTACTGTGTTTCCCAAGACGTCTTTAATTCGGACAGTTTCCCTCCTCCCAATAGGTTTTTCCTGGTAAGCCCTGGCTGAAAAATTATAGCGAATGCCATTGTAAATCAAAGCAATTTCACCATACCCATTTTGAGGTATCGGGGTGATGACTTCTGCCTCAGCGCCTATCAGATCCGTTACTGAAAACGTTGAATTCGATTGTGAACCGTACATTAGTTTCACAACTCCAAAGAAGATAGCCGCACCCACAGCCCCCGAAAAGGCCAATGCATAGATGGAACTCAGGAGATCCCCCATCTTGAATCCAAGTTTGGTGATAGTACCTACCGCCCCAAAGGTAGCAATAGCGCTTGCTATTACCAAAGGATTAAACGGAGACGGAACATCTGCGCCATCACCCCCTGTATGCCCATCAACTCCCCCATGATCAAAACTGCCGTGATCAAAACCATGGGCACCCAAAACAAAAGATGCCAGAGCATATACTGCACCAAATGCCAGACAGCCTATATATATGTAGAGCAAGCGAACACCTCCAGTAATCAATATCACTTTAAGTTTGATTGATCCATACACACTAATAAGGATATTATAACAAAGAACTCTCTACTTACATATATTACCTCTAAATATTTTCGTAGTGTAATACTCTACATTTCGTGCAGTTATTATCTACGTTTAATATTACTACTATTTTACTACCTAATCAATCTTAAATGGCCTTGGTTACAGTTCGCCACAAGCACCCCATATGATAATTTGTTAACAATCTTCCCCTTTCTCATATTTCCTTTAATTATCTTCGTTTTACGTAAGCACTTGTGATGGGGAGAGGTATCCATCGGCTAATAATCCTTCCCTTATCAATACAAATAATAATGCCCTTTCAGGCCTACGTACCGAAAGGGCATTATCTTGCTTTTATTTTTTTATATATTCCTCGAGAATTCCATTTACCAGATCCTTCATCGCCATGGTTTCCGCCATAATGGTCAGCGCTATCATAAAGGGAGTTACGATGCTCCGATCCTGTTTTTTTACACCATTTTCGTCCAGCAGTTGGTTGATATTTTCAAAGATTACCGGCAGAGAATCCTTCCATCGATCAAGAATCTGTTTTCTCATTGTAAGATAGTTTTCATAGATATCTGTGACCTTGATCATATCATCTTCAAAGATGTGCGGATCATTACGGATCGGTTCCAATACCGCTTTTATTTCCTCCAGGGAATATATCGCTTTCAGGTTATCAATCAGTGTTAAAAGCACCAAATGATTTTTTGTATAATACCGTTTGTCTATGGGAGGCGGCAGAACACCTACTCGGATATAGTTTTGGATCATGGTCTTGGTAAAGCTTCTTCCCTGTCTCTCAAAGAACTTGACAACTTGGGAAATGGTAAGTTCATCGCTGAGCGTTGCTATTTTGACCTGATGATCATTGCTGATTATGGAGTCGGCCAGCTTTAGTAATTTTTCACTGCTGATATTACTCATATGTTTTCACCTCTGCATTATACATACCGTACATCTATATCATATCGTATTCAACTCTATAAGTACAATCTTTTTTAAATTATTCTTCATCTGGAGCTGCCAACTTTTAGATACTCTTCTTTGACCCCGATCGACGAGAATATGACTGTATTTTTGATTAGCAGTTTATTCTTTATGCATCGATCCCAATGCAAACGAAAAGAGTTGTTAAGGAAATTGAACGCAGTCCTTAACAACTCTCAAATTTACTCACTCTTTTACTTCTTCCTCGGGAACATCTTCATCCGCACTTGAATTCAATAATTCCAGCGCTTCCTCGTATTTTCCCCGCGGTACCAGAACGCTGATCCCTGCAAGAGGTACACCCAGTATCACCTGCAAATAGGCGTCCACACCTTTTACTTCCCGAATTACCGGGATGTTTGCCATCTCCAGCAATCCAGCAACCATTCCGAACTCTATATCGTTAGCAACTGTTGTGAGAAGCGTCCAATCCAACTCTGCACCGGCAAGGCTTAGACCTTCCTTAAAACCGCATTTGGGGCACCTTTCTTCTACTTCATAGCTCGCTTTGCAATTTGAACACTCTATCATGAAAGAATCATTCCTTTTTATTTTCATTGTACCATCTTCCCGGTAAGTATTCAAATAGATTGAATCCATATTGCAGATATTAAACTGTATCCTCCATCTTAACCCTTACTCCTGATTTAACTTCTGTACCGGAGCTGCCAAAGTCTTCATCTTCCAGTACAATGCTGTCGTCAATTGCAGACTGAGCATATGCTCTCATGCCATGCTCGCTAATATCCAAACCTTCGACTTCTTCTTCACTGCTGACTCTGATACCAACCGTTGCTTTTAGAACCTTGAACACTGCAAAGGTTGTTGCAAATGCCCAAACAGAAACAGTCAGTAAGCCAAGAGCCTGAACACCCAAAAGATTGAAACCGCCTCCAAAGAATAATCCGTCTGCTCCCGCAGGGTTGACTGCTTTCGAAGCAAAAAGTCCAACAGCCAGTGTACCAAAGGATCCGCAAGCTCCATGAACTGCAATGGCACCTACTGGGTCATCCGCACGAACCTTGTCGAAAAATTCAACCGCTACAACTACAATGACACCAGCGATTGCACCGATAATTACAGCACTTGGCATATTTACATATCCGCAGCCTGCAGTAATCGCTACCAGACCTGCAAGAGCACCGTTCAAGGTCATACTGGCATCAACTTTTCCATATCTGAAAAGAGTAAATACTGCACTGACAAAGCCTCCAGCCGCAGCTGCAAGATTTGTTGTTACAACCACATGGGCCAGCATTCCGTCAAGTCCGTTCAAAGAACTACCGGGGTTGAAGCCAAACCAGCCAAACCAAAGGATAAATGCACCCAGTGCAGCTAACGGTATGCTGTGACCAGGAAGTACATTGGCAGAACCATCTTTCTTGTACTTTCCGATTCTAGGGCCTAAAACAAGGACTGCTGCGAGAGAAGCCCATCCGCCAACCGCATGAACAGCAGCAGATCCTGCAAAATCAAGCATTCCCATCTTTGCAAAGAGTCCTCCGGGGTTCCATACTAAGTGTCCTGCAACGGGGTAAATCACGGCTGTTGCAGCAAAGCTGAAAAACATATAAGGTACAAACTTCATTCTTTCTGCAACTGCACCGGATACGATCGTTGCTACCGCAACAGCGAAGGCTGCCTGGAAAATCCAGAACACTTCTACCGGTAAACCGTACTGCGCTAATGCAGGGAGGTTCTCCATGTTCCCTTTTACAAAGAAGCCGGTAGTACCAAAAATTCCGAGCTTATCCAAGCCATACATCAAACCGAATCCAACAGCCCAATAACCAAGTAAACCTGCACAACAATCAATAAAAACCTTCATAATGATATTCAAAGAATTTTTCGCTCTGATAAATCCTGCTTCCAGCATTGCAAACCCGGCCTCCATAAAGAAAACCAGCGCTGCTGCCAATAGTACCCAAACCGTATTAATTCCGCCTGCTAAAGTATTCACATCAATATTATTCATGGTTTAATCACCTTTCTAAAAACATTATTCTTTTTTCTATCAACTCCATTGTTTCAAGAAAGATTGGATGAAAGACGGGAATACCCACAACCATTGTTTGACCCCCGAAGACATAAAAAGCCCTGCACACAGAGATAACCACTGTCTGCAGGGCATCATTACCCAAAAAAAGACTTCTCAACTTCATGTTGAAAATACTGCATCGCAAAGTTTACGTCATTGTAAGTGAAAACCATCGACGGTTTCCACCCAGGTTAATTATAAAGGAGGAAAAATAAAAATGCAAGATATAAATCACATATCCTGCATTTTTGCTGGTTTTAACTCATTTTTTTAAACTATTTTCCCGGTTTTTGGATCTATGTACACCAGCCAGTATCCAAATGCCCCATACCTGGGTTTGTTTCCTTCTACCTGGGCCCACCTGCAAATGTCTTGAAAAGGCCTTTCATCCACACTGTATACCCCAGGTACGCCAAACACCACATATTCCTTGTTTCTAACGGTATCTGAGTAGATTCCGAAGATTAAGTGTCTGTATTTGAAATGAGACATTAATATCTTCGGGTTAAATAATACAGGAGTCTTGACATTGCATTGGTATAGGACATTATTTAAGTGTACGGGGCTATTGACCTTCCACCATTTATAATCCCTTCTTCTGCTTCTGAAGGGGTCACAGATCTCAAAGCAGCGGTCCAGTTCCTTCTTCAATCTGTCCACATCACCAATGGTGCTTGATTCGGCATTCTTTTGATGTGCATTTTGCATGAAGCAGTTGGTACACGGATTATATCCGTTAGCCGCATCCAAATAAGCGCAGGAGTGCTTTTCCCCCATCATGCATCCCTGCTTTGGTTCTGAGTTCGAAGCAGCAAATGGTTCCTGGCGTATTCCCTTATCCTCTTGATTATTGACTTGCTGATTTTCTACATCCTCATTTGAATCCATTTCTTCATTGAATTCTTCCTGTTCGCTGTCAATATCCTGTTCTTCATAGGATTGGGTATTCTGTATAGCTTCATCAGCAGATACAAACTCAGTCGTACTCTTTATTGGGGCTGATTGGACGCTGCCTTTTTTACCTTCGTATAAGCTTTCAATTTTATTTTCATATTTACTGGTAATATCCGTTTTAGGCGGATTAACTGCCTGTGCCGGCGTATTCTCTGATTTTTTTGTATACAGTTTTTCCTTGAGCAGTTCCTTCCATTGGATTTTTTTATCCTTATAAGCAACCAGAGGGCAGATAATGTTTTGCTGTTCTCTGTTCATGTATTCAGCCAAAACAGCAACTACATTCATTTCATCAATTGTACTTCCCAGCCGGTCATAATTATCCGGTGTGAACTCCCAATGAAGCTCGCCTTTCCCTTTCTGCAGCGGAATAACCCCAACAGGAACAGAATGTACTTCACTTTGTTTACATTTGAGTACGTACAGTTTGTATACGATTGTTTTCGTGTCTTCCTTCAGATTTTGCACTACAGCGGATAACTTGCCCTTTCCCTCTCTGGTCTCAATTTTTACATATCCTGAGGGTCCTTGACCGGTCCCGAATCCTGAATCTTCCTGGTCAAAAATAAAGAATAGTTTCCTGTAAAGAGATTTTTCTCCCACAAACTTCCCCTCCTAAAACCGTTGATAAATCAACTTTTATATTTAATCAACAACATCCATATCCGGCGAGGGAATAAAATGATATTAAATTAAGCCGGTATTGTTCACTGGTTCTCAGCTAAAAGTCAATCATCAGCAGTTGTTCCCAATGTAGTTCTAAGTATCCTTTCTAATCTATATATATGTATGGGCAAAAAAAAATAAACCGCAAGGTTGAATCCTTACAGTTTATTTTCAGTGAATAATTTGATTCCATCTTTATAATTTCGCTGGTTGTCTTTCCTTGATTAATTTCTTATTGAAAAAGCATTTGCAAGCTCTGCAAACTGCTGAATTGTCAAAGTTTCTCCCCTTTGGTTCTCCTGAATCCCCAGTCTTTCCAAAATCCCCCTGATCTCTTCCTTTGTTTCAATAAAGGTTCCGGAGTTGGATAATGCATTCAACAAAGTTTTGCGTCTTTGTCCAAAAGCAGCTTTGACGGTTTTGAAAAAAATCTTCTGCTTCAGGAGCTTTACCGGGGGCTCTTGAAATATATTCAGCCTGACTACCGCAGAGTCAACCTCCGGCTGCGGGATAAAACATTGCGGGGGAACTGTAAACACCATTTCCGGTTTTGAATAATACTGTACCGCTACGGATAAAGCGCCATAATCCTTTCCGCCTGGCTTGGCCGCCATTCTTTCTGCGACCTCCTTTTGGATCATAAAAACCATGGAATGGATTTTGAGGCTTCCCTCCAGGAATTTCATGATGATCGGAGTGGTTATATAGTAAGGTAAATTAGCAACTACCTTAATGTTCTCAAACTTTGAGCGAACCCCTTCAAGTACTTTCTCACTCTTGAATAAATCTTCCAGATCCATTTCAAGGATGTCCTTATTAATAAGGGTCACATTCGTGTATTCTTTTAGATTTTCTTCAAGGGCGGGAATAAGATGCCTGTCTATCTCAATGGCAATAACATGTCCAGCTCTTTCAGCCAGCTCACAGGTCATACTTCCAATCCCGGGCCCCACCTCAATCACCAGATCCTCGTGACCGACACTACCGGTAGATACAATTCTCTTAACAATATTGTCATCTGTGAGAAAGTTCTGCCCCAGTGATTTTGTCAGCTTGATGCCATGCCTTTGTATAATCTCTTTGGTACTGCCTTTCATATCCCCGATCTCCTCAATAGATAAAAATATAGCCGGAATAATCCATTCCGGCTTTTTGTCCCTTATTATCTCCGATTTAGTCTTGTAATATGTACACTTTTACTTTCTTTTTGCCCCAAGCATCAACTACACTCTGGCTATCCAAGTACAAGTCTATCAAATTACCTTTGATGGCGCCGCCAATATCAGCAGCCACCGCATAACCGTAATCTGGAGTATTTCCAGCCACTTCTACATATACCTTCGTACCAAGCGGAATCACCTTGGGATCTACTGCAATGATCCCTTTTCGGGCTTTAACTCCCGTATAGGTTATTCCAAACCCAGGATCGCCAGGACTTTTTCCGGTATCCTTGAACGAAGCAGTATACGCTGTTGCCTTCATGTCTAACACCTTCTTATACCTTACAACATCACCTCTGGATGTCTTATGGGTTAAGACGGTTCCCAACTCAATCAACTTGTCTATCGGTGCAGCAACAACCGCTTCACTGATTAATTTCTTTGTGACTTCCTTCCCATCTTCCAGAACAACTTCAAATGTCTTTCGATAGGTTCCTTCTTTGCCTTCTCTGACTGTCTTTTCTAGACCTTTGTCTAACCTGCTGTTCTCTTTGCTTTGTACCTTATAGGGTATGGAAGTATCTTCGTTTACGATTTCCTTCTTCACCCTGACGATTTTAATATTCAAATCTTTTGAAATCTTATCGTCAATGGAAACACCCTCAAGCTTATCGCTCTCTGTCAGCTTATACGAGCTGTTTTCAAGTGCTTCCTTTACGGTATCCCTGTAAGTCATAAGCGTTTTTTGCTGTCCATCTACATAAATATTAACCGGCACTGCTCGATCTATGGTAATTATGTTCTTCCCCATCTTTTGTAACTTAGCATCCATAGGTATGCTTATGTAATCATCAGGACTTACGCTAATACCGTTCTGTTCCAGGACTTCTCTAACGGTAGTTTTCATTGTTTTTACTGCAATCTGCTTTTCATTGTCATTGATTAAAACGTCGCTCTTAAAGTTGAGGAATATCCCCACTCCGGCAGAAACGGAAATCACAATCGCAATGGCAACAATCATTATTTCCTTAAATGAAAAATACCTTTTAATATTTTTCGCAAGTGGTAACAATGCTTCACCCTCCTGTTACGAATATTAATAAGGGACGTGGCTCTATTTTATTCCAAATTACCATCTTTGTCAAATTAATTACCATTTGCCCCCTATTATGTAACGCATCTACCAAAACAGAGGTTGTTTGTTTTGTCCTACAGAACCTGCTGAAAAATTTTCGCAATTTGTAAGTTTGGTTCTGTATCCACTGTTTTGGTAACATTTTTATTTTAATTATTCGACCAATATACAGGATATTATACTTGTCCGGGAAATATTCCGGAAATTTATAGCTTTATGCATAAAAAAATAGGCAGTACTCACTGCCTATTTTTTAAATGAATATGTTCACCTTTTTATATCCTAGTATTGCATCCCCATTCCCTGACCGTACATGTAGGGATTCATCGCATACGGGTTGGACATATAGGGATTGGACATATAAGGGCTGGTCATGTATGGACTGGACATATATGGATTCGCCATATTGTAGTTCATATCCATCGTTCCTTGTCCATACATCATCGGGCACTGCATGTTCATGATATACGGACAGCACATCATGGGTGCTTGGGGCATCATTTGCGGCATTGTTCCCATCTGAGGCATCATTCCCATTTGGGGTGCCATACCGGTCTGGGGCGCCATTCCCATTGCCGGCATTTGCATTTGCGGTATATTATCCATGGGCATCATCTGTTCTCCCATTTGCTCTTCCATATGTTCAGGCATGTTCATTTCTCCCACAGGGCTCATATCTTTTTCCATAAAAAATTACCTCCAGAACCTTAATTGTGCATCGTCAATACCATTATATGAACAGGAGGTAATTTGGTGAATCGTTTTTATGTTAAGCTAAATAGAGGCTAAAATATCTGCAATCACCCATTCGCTTTTTTGTTTATCAAAGATCAAAATAAAAAACTTCTCGCTGGTCCCCTCATTAAAATCACTTTTAACATTGGGCTCTACTTTTTTCACATCCATCACTGCTTTAAAAACCACACGCCCTTTTTTATCCGGTGGCAATTCTTCTATATAGGGCTTTGCGGATTTAAACTTCAGACTCTTTATGCTGCGTTTGTAACTGCTTGAGAAATCTTCAAAAGAAGGTCTCGGTGTAACACTTGAGGAATGGTTGTACTGGAGCTCGTATGCTACTTCATACTGCCCTTTATCAATCCCCTCGATCCATTTACGGATCACCTCTTCCATCGGTTTTACATCCGCTTGCTGCAGGAGTCTGGAAACCAAATCATTCCTTTGATTCAAGTCGTTCTCGATCTGGCTGATTTCCTTCTCTTGTTGGGAAATCTTGGATTGAGAGCGCTTATTCAGCTCTTCAAGTTCCGTGATTTTTGACTTCAACTGGTTGCTGTCTTCCTTCGCAACGTCGATTTCTCTTCTCAGCGCATCTATGCTTGAATTCTTGGTATCATTGATGTACTCAAAGTTTTTAATCTTGTTCTCCCTATCCCAAAGCAAATAGTTAAATGCAATGAAGACAGTGAGAATTACTGCCGAGACCAACATTAAAACAAGCTTTTTCAACGACTACACCCCCAAAAACCTGTAAACAGGCAATCTTAGAATAAGTATGGGAATCTGACTTATTATTTATTTTATCTCAAAGAGCGTTTTTCCATTTTGGGCTGTGATTTCTGCAATTTCCTCAAAAGATTTACCTTTGATTTCTGCAATCTTTTCGGCAACCAACCTCACATAGCTTGAATCATTTCTTTTCCCTCTATGGGGTTCCGGAGTGAGATACGGGCAGTCTGTTTCGATAAGAAGCCTGTCCATGGGTACGAATTTCACTACCTCTAAAATTTTTACAGCATTTTTAAATGTTACGGCTCCGCCTACCGAAATATAAAAGTTCTGGTTCAGTAATTCCCGAGCCATTTCGACGCTGCCGGAATAGCAGTGAAAGACTCCTCCTACGCTCTTTGCATTTTCTGTCTTAATAATATTCATCGAGTCCTCATGAGCGTCTCTATTATGGACAATGATCGGGAGATCAATACTCCTGGCAAGCTCAATCTGGCGCGCAAACCAATATTTTTGAACTTCTCTGGGAGCATGGTCATAATAATAGTCCAAGCCGATTTCTCCAATAGCTACCACTTTTGATCTCTTGGCAAAGTCCGCCAGGGTCGTAATGGTGTTGTCATTCAAATCTTCCACGTTATGTGGATGTATGCCAACTGCAGCATATATGAAGTCATACTCCTGCGATAGTGCGATACATTCAACCGCAGAACTGATATTGCAAGCCGCATTCAAAATATAGTCCACACCGCTGGCATGTGCCTTTAGAATTACTTCATTTCTGTCTTTCTCAAATTTCTCGTCGTCGTAGTGCGCATGGGTGTCGAAGAGCATAGAATCCATCCTTTGTATAATATCAAAGTTTACTTTTTAGTGTATTGTCCATGGTTTTTTAATTTTTCCATAGCCTTTGAACTCTTCAAACGAAATATGCCAACATTATATCACTTTTAATGAACAATATAAATCGTGAAAATGATTTACAATGACAAATTAGATTTTCACGATAAAAAGTCAGTGAAATGAATCGTGATTAAATCTTTATCGCGTTCAATATACGTCACTAATTCCATTTTGATTTATTGTAACCACAAAAAAGTTTTCTATTTATACAGGAAAGCAACAGAACAAGAACTCATTATTTGATGGCTTGGGCGCATTGCTGCAGCAACAAAAAAGCAGGAGATGACGATTTCTCCTGCCTCGCATGCTTTTGTTATCGCACTTTTGCTCCGCTTTCAATGGTTCCGTCGATGGATGCAAGCAGAAGCTTTTCATCATTGGATGCTGCCAGGATCATTCCCTGGGACTCAATCCCTCTGAGCTTCACCGGCTTCAGGTTTGCGACAAGAATCACATACTTTCCTATGATATCCGCCGGCTGATAATGCTTCGCTATTCCGGAAACTACCTGACGGATCTCACTGCCCATCTCCAGCTTGAGCTTAAGCAGCTTGTCAGCTCCTTCAACTTTTTCAGCTTCCAGTACTTTCGCTACGCGCAAGTCGATTTTTGCAAAGTCATCAATGGTAATGAATCCATCCTCTGCACCCTTCGGCGGTTCCTCAGCCTTTGACTTAGTCTTGTCCTGTTTTGCTTCCTGTTGAGGCTTTTCAGCATTTCCTTGACCAATCATACTTTCAAGCTCTTCAAGCTCCTTCTTCAAATCGATTCTAGGGAAAATAACCTCTCCCTTGTTGACAGCGATTCCTTCCGGATATCCGCCCCAAGTCTTTGTGCTTCCCCATGAGATCGTCTTTTCATCCTTGAGTCCCAACTGATGCCATATTTTTGGTGCTGTCTCCACCATAAAAGGCTGGATCAATACGGAAACAATTCTGATGCTTTCTGCCAGGTTATACATCACCTGTGCAAGTCTTGGATTATTTGCCGGATCTTTTGCCAATACCCAAGGCATGGTCTCATCTATATATTTATTGGTTCTGGATACTGCTTTCCATATTTCGGTCAGTGCAGTGCTGAACTGCATTTTGTCCATCAAATCTTCAATCTTCCGGGACATTTCCATGACAACTTTCTTTAAGTCTTCGTCAAAGTCACCCGGCGCTTTTTCTGCAGGGATTACACCGCCAAAATACTTATCGATCATTGCCACAGTTCTGCTTACAAGGTTCCCCAAATCATTCGCCAAATCGGAATTGATTCTGTTGATCAACGCTTCATTGGAGAAAATTCCGTCAGAGCCGAAAGGAACCTCCCTCAAAAGGAAATAGCGAATAGCATCCAGGCCGTATTTATTGACCAGAATCACAGGGTCTACCACGTTGCCCTTGGATTTGGACATCTTTCCGCCTTCCAGCAGCAGCCAGCCGTGTCCGAACACCTGCTTTGGCAGAGGTTCGCCGAGCGCCATCAGCATTGCCGGCCAAATGATGGTATGGAAACGAACGATTTCCTTGCCTACAAGGTGAACATCCGCCGGCCAATATTTTTTATAATCGGAATCATCCTCCGACATATATCCCATCGCAGTAATATAGTTGGATAATGCATCGACCCAAACATATACAACATGCTTATCATCAAAAGATACCGGAATACCCCAGCTGAACGTGGTTCTGGAAACCGCAATATCCTCCAGACCCGGTCTTAAGAAGTTATTCAGCATTTCATTCTGCCTGGAAACGGGCTGAATAAACTCAGGATTTTCTTCAATATGCTTGATCAGCCTGTCCTGGTATTTTGAAAGACGGAAGAAATAGCTCTCTTCCTTGGTCAGCTCAACTTCGCGGCTGCAGTCCGGGCATTTGCCTTCTACGAGCTGGGTCTTAGTCCAGAAGGATTCACAGGGAGTACAGTACCATCCTTCATACTCGCTCTTATAGATATCCCCTTGGGCGTAAAGCTTCTTAAATATCTTTTGAACCGCTTTCTCATGGTGATCATCGGTAGTTCTAATGAACTTGTCATTGGTGATGTTCATCAGTTTCCACAAGTCATTGATTCCGGCAACGATCTCATCTACGTATTGTTTTGGAGTGATTCCCTTAGCTTCTGCTTTTCTCTGAATTTTCTGTCCATGCTCATCCGTCCCGGTCAGAAACATGACATCATAGCCCTGAAGCCTTTTATATCTAGCCATCGCGTCTGCTGCAACAGTGGTGTAGGAATGTCCGATATGCAGCTTGTCACTTGGATAATAAATCGGGGTTGTTATGTAGAAAGTTTTCTTTTCCATTTTCAAGCCTCCCTTGCCTGATAATATTATTGTCTATATTTATTTTTCAATGTATATCCTGCCATCTACAAAGTACAAAAATAAAAAATTATCATCATATATTTCCTGTTTGATAACCACTATACATACTATACATAGTTCGATCCCATTTTTCAAGAAAATTCAAATAAATGCTTTTGAGTTCCGTTTATTTTGGGGATACTACGGATGGATTATATTGTCGGGAGGTTTTAATAATAGAAGCATCATATAAAAAAGGATTGGGTTTGATCTATGATTTTGTCGGCAAGGTTTTCCCTGAAGTGGATAGACAATTAAACAGATGGATTAATTTATGTATTCAGGCAGAGGACCACGAATTAAGCGAGCAAGCGCTTTCCAGTATTCGATTCAAGAAATTTCATGCTCAGGGGGGGAGTGCTTATGCCCTTTATCCGAAAGTGAATTGCTTCAATGCCATAGATTTTATTGTTTCTTTTCAGACCATCAGTGATTACCTGGATAACCTTTGCGACAGGGCCGGAGTCTGCGATGAATACTCTTTCCGTCAGCTTCATTTATCCATGCTGGATGCCATTGAACCCGATACAGAAAAAAACGACTATTATCTCCTGTATCCATATAAAAATGACAACAGCTATCTTGAATCGCTGGTGGACGAATGCAGAAGCCGTATTAAGGAACTCCCTTCCTATCGCCTTGTAAAAAACTACATTAAGAATTACGTACAATTATATTGCGACCTTCAAACCTATAAACATCTTTCCCTGGATAAAAGGGAACGTCGGTTAATATCCTGGGCAGCAAAGCAACTGGAACACTATCCGGGAATCTCCTGCTGGGAATTTTCAGCTGCCAGCGGTTCCACACTTGGAGTTTTTGCTCTGTATGCCGCTGCTTGCGATCCGGATTTGACCTCGAACGAGGTTGCTACTATAGATGCTTTATACTTTCCCTGGATCTGCGGTTTACATATCCTCCTTGATTATTATATCGATGCGCAGGAAGATCTTCAAATGGGCGATCTCAATTTTACATACTATTATGAAAACTTAAAGCAATGCGAAGACCGTCTGCTTTTCTTCGTAGAACAGTCCTTGAGCCGCTGTTCAGGATTGAAATATCCGGGATTCCACATGACTGTCATCAAAGGACTCCTGGCCATGTACCTGTCCGATCCGAAGGCATCCATGGGTATGAACAGGCTTGCCAGCAGAAATATCCTGCGGTCCAGCGGCAAAAAAACAGAAATGTATTATAACATCTGCAGGTTATTAAGGCTTGCGGGGGCACTCTAGTTATTAATTTACCCTGGCCTGAAGCATGTCCGCAAGTTCATCAAGCAGCTGGGTATATGCATTCTGCGGCAGGAGCGTCAGACATTCTTTCGCTTTTAGAATGTGCTTAGCTGCAATATGAAAACATTCTTTGATGATTCCTTTATCATTCAGTACAAAAATAACTTCTGCTAAGGTCTCTTCAGAAAATTCTCTGTTATGTATCGTTTCTGTTACCCATGCACTGTAAGCCGGGTCCTTCATCAGTAAGATTAAAGGCAGAGTAATATTCCCCTGGCGGACATCCTCACATTTGGGCTTTCCGGTGGTCTCTACCCGGCCACAGAAATCCAGGATATCATCGATAATTTGAAAAGCATACCCAAGATTCAGTCCGTATTCACCAATCATCTGCAGCTGGAAGCTGTTTGCCTCAGATACTGCAGCGCCAGATTTACAGCAGCACTGTAGAAAAATCGCAGTTTTCATTCCAATGATTTCATAATACCGGTCTATACTGATCTCATGATTAAATCTTTCTCCTGCTTGAATAATCTCCCCCTGGCACATGTTCTGAATGGCTTCTACCATTAAATCCATGCTGGCAATCAGCCTGTTCCGGGATAGTATTCCAAATGCCTTGGAAAAAAGATAATCCCCGCACAAAACTGCAAAATGGGTCCCCCAGACTTTATTAATTGAAGGCTTGTTTCTTCTCAAATCGGAATTGTCAATAATATCATCATGAACCAGTGAAGCCATATGGATCAATTCCGCTGCCGTCGCTGCTTGGAGGAGTTGAGAGGTCTGTCCGGAAAATACCAGGCCGCTGTTCAGGACGAGTAAAGGTCTTACCCGTTTACCTCCCGCACTTAGTATGTGCTGACACATTTCCTTCATGACATCCTTTGCATCTTCCAAAGAATGATTCAGTTCCTTTTCTATTTCTTCTATTCCAATGAAATCAACTGAGCTGAACTTTATACGCTGCAATCCTTCTTTTGTCGAAATACCCAATAATACCGACCTTTCTGTGATTTAGTCTATTATTCTGCTTCACAGATAGTATGCGCCAAAATCAGGCATTTATAACGAACCTCATCATTTTTACCCTTTGTTTACCTTCCAAATACCAGCGAGCATATCCATACCGAGGCAAGAACACTGACACCATCAGCAATTAATGCTGCCGCCAGCGTATACCTGATATTCTTGATTCCTACTGCACCAAAGTAAACAGCCAGTGTATAAAAGATGGTTTCCGTAGACCCCATCATGGTCGATACCAGTCTTCCGATAAATGAATCGGGACCATGTGCTTTGATAATATCCGAAACTAGCGCTAGAGATGCACTTCCCGAAATAGGCCTTAAAAATGCCAAGGGAAGAGCCTCGGAAGGAATGGTCAACACATCCCCCAAAGGCTTTACAGCATAGATCAGAAGATCCAGAGCTCCGGAAGCTCGGAATATGCCAACTGCAACCAAAAGTCCGACAAGACTTGGAATGATCTTCACTATCGTTGTTATTCCCTCTTTTGCCCCTTCCACAAACGCATCAAAAACTTTAATTTCCTTATACATGCCGCAGGATAGAATGATGAGAAAAATCGCCGGAATGGCATAGGCAGAGATCGATTTTATGGCTTCCATGGTGTTCTCCCATTTCTGTCTTTTCTTCTTAGTGACAGGACTTTAACTGCTGTTATTCCTGCAATGGTAGCACAGATACTGGCTACCCAAATAGTCCCGATAATTTCCGTCGGATTGTTTGAGCCCTCTGCAGAGCGGAGGGCAATGATGGTAGCTGGAATCAGCTGAATTGCCGAAGTATTCAGCACAAGAAACATACTCATGGCGTTCGTGGCAGTTTCTTTTCTTGGATTTATTTTCTGGAGTTCATGCATGGCCTTGATTCCTAACGGAGTTGCTGCGTTCCCCAATCCAAGGAAGTTTGCTACAAGATTCATCACGATCGCACCCATAGCAGGATGTCCTTTTGGTATTTCAGGGAACAGGAAGCCAAGAACAGGCCTTACGATCTTCGATATTTTCCGGATCATTCCACTTTTTTCAGCAATGCTCATTAATCCCGTCCAAAGACACATGACCCCCAGCAGGCCAATGCTCAACTCCACCGCTGTTTTGGAAGAATCGATGGCAGCCTTCGTGACTTCTTCGATCCTGCCGTTCATGACTCCTACTACAAATCCCAGGATAATCATCCCAACCCAAATATAATTCAGCATGGCGACCTCAAAATGAATAATGAATTTGAAAAATGCTGCGTAAAAAGTTCTGGCCGTGGTAAATATAGTATCAATAATTTATATGAGAAAACCGCGAAACGTATTCGTTGCGGCCTTGTCGAATTATGTCATAATCGTTAGTATCGATTTTCCAGTAATTTTCTGGATATTCTGAGATTATTCTTCATGCTTTTCACAGACTAATTCATCTCACATGTTATTATTTTCCATACAATTTCCTTATTTCATGCGATCTACGTGAATTATTCACGTTTTAAACCGGAAATAATTCCTTTTCAAACCATTACATTATTTTGAATTTTTTAAAGTTTATTGTTGACGATTATTGGAATTTATGGTACTATGGAAGAAATAAAGTTTGTCGAATGCTGTTACATTTAGGAGGAATTATTAATGAAATCCACAGGTATCGTGAGAAAAGTTGATGAATTAGGAAGAGTAGTTCTCCCTATCGAATTAAGAAGAACATTGGATATAGCTGAAAAAGATGCTCTTGAAATTTATGTTGACGGAGCTACCATTATACTTAAGAAGTATGAACCAGCTTGTATCTTCTGCGGAAATGCAAAAGACGTATCCGTATATAAGGGTAAGAACATTTGCCCGGATTGCATGAGAGAACTCAAGAAATAATTTCTCATACTAAATCATATAAAAGCGGAGTGAGTTTTTAACAATTCACTCCGCTTTTTTTATTCTATATTGAACGCGAAAAGTTTTTCGCCCTTTGCTTTTTCGCGCTTCTAATCCTTTGTTTACATTGCGGTAATCTGTTCTTGCAAGATAACGCGATTATTATGATTCGTTTAGAAGGCTGTTATATACATCCCGTTTGCTGAGCCCCCGGTCTTCCGCCACTTTTTTCATGGCTTCCTTCTTGCTCATTCCTTGGGATATATAGTTTTGAAGGTGTTCTTCAATGCTGATTTCATTCCAGCTCTTCATTTTTTCTTCTTTTAATAAGCCTTCTTCCAGGCCTTCCAACATGATGACAAACTCGCCTTTGGGTGATTCGCTTTCATATCTTGCAATGGCTTCTTCCAGTGTGCAGCGTATGAATTCCTCATACTTCTTGGTCAGCTCTCTGGCCAATGCAATTTTCCGGTTTCCCAATGCCTCAAACAGATCCTTTAGGGTATAACTCAGCTTATGAGGAGCTTCATAGAAGATCATGGTCCTTGTTTCCTTTTTGAGGGATTCAATCCTTTCCCTTCTTGCTCTTTTATTCATTGGAAGAAATCCCTCAAATACGAACCTTCCAGCCGGAAGTCCGGACAAAACCACTCCCATCACAGCAGCTACAGCGCCCGGAGCCATTGTAACCGTGATTCCGTTCTCGATTGCGAGTTTTACCAAATCCTCCCCCGGATCGGAGATCCCCGGCGTCCCTGCATCCGATACCAGCGCAATACTCTTTCCTTCCATCAGCTGACGGATGAGGTAATTCCCCTTTTCAACTTTATTATGTTCATAGTAGCTGACCAGTGTTTTCTTCAGTTCAAAGTGATTTAACAGTTTCAGCGTCTGCCGGGTATCCTCCGCTGCTACAACATCCACTTCTTCAAGGATTTTCAACGCCCTGAGGGTAATATCCCCAAGGTTGCCTATCGGAGTTGCAACCAAGTACAATACACCGCTTTTACCTTCTGTTGAATTTAATTCCATAGGCTCCATGGTTTCCTCCATCATCCCTCTGTTTTTGCATCTCTACAGTAAATCCTGTTGATTTCTTCCGAATAGTTTCCCTTTTCATCGTAGACATATAGGGGGTCCAGCATTTTCAACTGCGGATTCCCACCGCGGCTTCCCCTGATCAATATCAAATTCGGCTTCTTGTAGGGCGACGGATGGACAAACCGCAAATACTTGGGCTCAATTTGATACCTTCTCATCAAGCACAAGATGTCCACCAACCTTTCCGGCCGATGGACCATAGCCAATTGCCCTCCCGGAACAAGCAGCTTGCTGCTGGACCTAATCACATCTTCCAGCGTACACAATATCTCATGTCTTGAAATCGCCTTCATATCCGATGGGTTCACCAATCCTCCTCCATGATTCATATAGGGGGGATTCGTAACAACTGAGTTGAAGCTGGAGGGTCCAAATTCCTCAACGCTTCTCTTGATATCTCCGCATACAATCCTGACCTTATCTTCAAGATCATTCAACCGGATACTTCGTGCTGCCATCTCCGCCATTTCGGTTTGTATTTCAAGACCGGTGATTTCCTTCGCTTGGGTTTTTCCAGCAAGGAGTAACGGAATAATGCCTGTCCCGGTTCCGAGGTCAATGACCCTGTCCCCGTTTTTTACCTCAGCGAAATTGGCGAGAAGCACCGCATCGACGCCAAAACAAAACCCGTCCGTTTTCTGAATGATCCTTAACCCTTTATACTGAAGATCATCAATTCTTTCATTATCATATAATTTTATTTCCACTGTTTCACCTGAAGAATTTTATTCGTTGAAATGCTTTTGGTCCGCCTATTTTAAGAAAGTATCAGCTCCTGACAGTGCAATGATGTTATGCGACACAGCGTACACCTTCCTAAAACAAAAGAGGGCCAGCAGGAATCAAATTCCCGGCTGTCCCCCTTAATGATCAATATTACTTCTGCTGTGGAGCATCCACTGGGCAAACATTTGCACAAGCTCCGCAATCAATGCAAACATCTGCATCGATCACATAAACACTATCCCCTGCAGAAATACAAGATACAGGACATTCTGATTCACAAGCACCACAGCTGATGCATGCGTCTTCTATAAAGTATGCCATTGAAGAAACACCTCCTAAGTATTAAGTACATCCTCTTGATTAACATTTCTTATTTTACCACCAATGTAGTGGAAATTAAATATATTTTTTTACATTTTAAAATTTTAATCCTCTAATTGTTTCAAGGCCTCGATATCCACATCCGGTTCTTCCTCTACAACATCCTTGATTACCTTGATATCTGCGATGCTATAGATCTTCAGATCCGTTTCATTTCCCTTGTCCAGCTTGACCTTCGCCAGCTCTTTCAAGAGGCTGATTCCCATGATCACACCCTGTCCTTCAGGTGTTTCAACGATTGCCCCAACCTTTGGAATTCTGTCGAGGATTTCCTCATAAGCTTCCTGCTCATATTTGAGACAGCACATCAAACGTCCGCAGGTGCCTGAAATCTTGGTAGGATTCAGGGATAAGCCTTGTTCCTTTGCCATTTTTATAGAAACAGGCTGGAACTCGCCGAGGAAGGAGTTGCAGCAAAGTGCGCGCCCGCAGACACCCAATCCTCCCAGCATTTTGGCTTCATCTCTTACACCGATCTGTCTAAGTTCTATACGAGTTTTGAAAACAGCCGCCAGGTCTTTTACCAATTCCCTAAAATCAACACGACCTTCGGCGGTAAAGTAAAACAGGATTTTATTATTATCAAAGGTATATTCTACATCGATTAACTTCATGTCCAGATTATGATTCTTAATCTTTTGAAGACATGTGTTAAAGGCTTCTTCTTCTTTTCTCCGGTTATCATCCGCATGCTTTTTGTCCTCTTCGGTGGCTACCCGGATTACTTTTTTGAGGGGTGCTACAATATCCTCTTCGGGAACTTCCCTGTTGGATATGACCACCTGCCCAAACTCGACACCTCTTGCTGTTTCAACGATTACATTCCAGTTCTGCTCTATATTAAAATCGCCGGGATCGAAATAGTATATCTTTCCCGCACTCTTAAACCTTACTCCGACAACTTTTACCATTCAACGTCTTCCTCCTGAAGCTTCATCAGCATTACCTCTATCGAAAGTTGATAATTTGCATTCTGTTTAATAATTTTCCGTGTATTCTCAATAGTCTCAACACTTCGTATCAGCCTATCCGTAGAATAAACCGACGCGTTATTTAATATAATATCCTTTTTATCGGAATTAATCAATATGTTTTCATCCCCTGTATTTTTATATGCCAGCAGGTCTCTGAAAAACAATAGAGCGATATCCAGAATGACATCGACGTCCTCCTTGTTCTCTTCAAAAAACGGGTATTGATCAAACACTGTCGAAAGTTTGGATCTTCTTAATTTTTGCAGGAGCTCCAGTGTTTTTTCCCTTAACGCAATGAATTCCTCTGAACCTGCCAATTTTAATGCTGTACCGATGATTCCATCTGCATAGGAGGTCACAAAGTCAACAGCTTTAATAGTATTCCCAAATCGTCCTTCCAATAAAGCCTTTATCTCAAGGGGACTGTTTTTCTTAAAGCTGAGCTTGATGGTTCTTGATCGAATGGTTTCCAGGAGGGCGCCGTAATTGGATGTTGTCAGAATGATCACCCCATAGGATGGAGGTTCCTCCAAGGTTTTTAACAGACTGTTCTGTGCCTGTACGGTCATTCTTTCCGCATCAATAATCAGATAGACCTTCTTTTTGCCATACATCGGCCTGACAACGATGTTGCTAAGGACATCCCTGATTTCATCTACGCCGATGCTTGCACCTTCAGGATTGACCTCATGAAAGTCCGGATTGGAGTTATTCTCTGCAAGACGGCAGGACAAACACTCACCGCAGCTGCCCGCCACACCGCTGTTTGAACATAGCAGCATGCTTGCAAAGATTCTTGCTACTGTCTTCTTTCCGATACCGGTAGGCCCGGCAAATATATATGCATGTCCAACTTTTTCACTCTCTATTGAATTCTTCAGGGAGTCGATGACTTCCTGCTGTCCGATGATACTGCTAAAATCCAACTTTTCACCTCAATATCAAGAAAACTATAATGTTAAGTCAAGAATCAGCCCTCTGATATCTTCCAGGCTATTCAATATCTTGATGTTATTCTTCTCTGCGCTTAAAACTTCCTTTGTCAGATTCTCCAATTCCTCGTTGACCTTTTTGACAACCGCATACACCTTATGCCTTCCCCTTCGGTCCAGCATGTTTTTCTTCGAAAACTTATGGGAATTATTTACGGCTTCATCCATAAATTCTGAGATCAATTTCTTGTATATTTTCAGCTCTCTGATGTCCGCTTTCTTTGCAAGTTTTTCCCCTTGCTCTGCAATTCTGCTAACCAGGCTGTTGATCCGCTCCTCCAGATTATTGCTTTCAACACGGCGTATGTGGCTCTGGAAGCTGGCTTCCTTATTGTCGGAAACTCTTCTGTCTTCAGCACCGGAAAAGCCGGATAAATTGGACGACTTGTTCAAAGATTCGCTGATCTTCATTTGCTTCTCACCCCGGCTCCTTTAATAATGCCGATCAACAGAATTTATTTTTAGAAAAGTTCTGTTGACGGCGAGTTTGAATAGAAGTGCTTTTTTATCATTTTCACCATCAGAAATTTGTGATGATAAAAAGCACTCACCTTATACTTTTTCAAATCGTTCTACATCAATCACGAAGATTGTGGCTCCTCCGACGACTACTTCTACGGGGTATGGCATGAATACACCCCCGAGTCCGTTGGGAGACATCGAGGAATTGATGACTTGTTTTCTGCTTTTGGACTTTTTCTCAACGATACCGATGACTTGATCTACTTTCTCCTCTTCGACACCTACCAGCAAGGTAGTATTCCCTGACCTGAGAAAACCGCCGGTAGAGCAAAGCTTTGTAACACTAAAACCGTTTTTGTTCAATTCATTCACCACTTTTTGGCCATCCTCATCATGGACAATCGCGAAAACAAGTTTCATACACAGACCTCCTTATTAGATGTTAGAGTCTAAAGACTAGAAGTTAGATATTAGAAGCTAGAGGTTAGAAGTCAGAGATTGGACATTAAGTGAAAGCCTTATCTCTAAAAGCATCTAAAGACACTAAACTTCCTACTCATCCTCCATTTCAATATTTAACCTTTTATATACTAAAATGGGTAATCTCAACGGATTATTATTCCCATTCCCAATTTATGATTGTTTAATTCCAAACGGATAATTTTATTCTGCTTTCTTATTATCCGTTCTACTCTTTGTTTATGAGCACACGGTCCAGCCAGGCTTTTACATCCCGGAATATCTCCTCAATACTCCGGTTGCTGTCAATGGCCTTGATCCTGTCAGGGTACAACGCAGCCAGCTTCTTATAGCCCTCATATACCTTCATATGGAATTCCATTTTTTCATTTTCTATTCTATCCGTACCGGTGGATGCAATCCTTCTCTTTAATGCAATTTCAGGGCTCAAATCAAAAAAGAACGTGATATCCGGCAAGGTACCATCCAGCGCGATATTATTGATAGATTCGACAATCTTTAGATCAATCCCTCTTCCAAAACCCTGATAAACATAGCTGGAATCAACAAACCGGTCGCAGATAACGACCTTGCCGCTCATCACTGCCGGTTTGATCAGTTCTGCAACATGCTGAGCTCTTGAAGAAGCATACAGCATCATTTCAGCAATATATCCCATTTCTGTATTTTTCGGATCCAGAATCAGGGACCGGATTTTTTCTCCGATACTGGTTCCACCCGGTTCCCTTGTAAACAAGATATCATAACCCTGTGATCTCAAGTAATCTTCCATGAGCTTGATCTGTGTACTCTTTCCTGCTCCATCCGTACCTTCAACTGTGATAAATAACCCCTTCTTCATTTGTTCCTCCAATATATATTATATCATATCATTCAGCTACCAGTATTTCCCGTTCCTCCGAAAGGCCTGTTACATTGCCCCCCTGACTCATTATACCGTATATGTATTCCACCAGCTCTTCCGTAATGACCTCTCCGGGACAAACTAACGGAATTCCCGGCGGATAGGGAGTAATCATCTCAAGACTGACCTTCCCTACGGCATCTTTCAAAAGCATGTGGTTTCCCTTTGAATATAATATGTCTTTTAAACTTATTTTCTGAATGGGCATTTGCATTTCTGTAATATGATTATCGGTACCTTCTGCTGTTTTTCTGAGTTCTTTTGTCATTCCGAGCAAAGCCTTTTCAAGGCTTAAAAGCTCTTTATCGGTATCCGCTACCGTAGCGATGCATACAATATTTTTCCGATCCGACATTTCAACCTGAACATGATATTGTTCCCGCAAATACTTTTCAGCCTCATACCCGTTTATTCCTGCATCAGATGTTTTAATGACTATCCTCGTGCGGTCGAGTGCTCCGTTTTCCAAGTGACCTTCCTTCAGTAAAGTTAGTTCCGTCTGCAAATGAATTCTTTGATCAAATTGTTCAATACTTTGCAGCAGGGCCTCAATCCGCTGTTTTCCCTCAGCTTCCATAATTGCTCTGGCAATATCGAGGTAAGCCATCAATATATATGAAGGGCTTGATGTCTCAAGCATTCCGAGAATACGTTTTAGTTTCTCCACGTCTACCTTTTCGCTTTTAACATGCAAATACGCACTTTGAGTAAAGGCAGGAAGTGTTTTATGCGCACTTTGCACACATAGATCTGCACCTGCCTCCATTGCACACACAGGCAAAGTTTCCGAAAACTTTAAGTGAGCACCATGTGCTTCATCTACCAGAAGCATTTTTCCATGCAAATGTGTTATTTGTGCTATTTCCCTGATTTCCGAACAGATCCCGTAGTAGTTGGGTCTTGTAATCAATACACCGACAGCATCGGGATTTGCAATCAATGTCTGCGCAACCTGTGAAGGTAAAACAGTTTCTGATATCCCAAACAAAGGATTGAAGCCTGGTTGAATATAAACAGGTTCCACCCCTGCCAACATCAACCCATGAATGACGGATTTGTGACAATCGCGTGCCACAATCAGCTTGTCACCAGGCTTGCATGTGGCCATAATCATCGCATGAACACCACAAGTAGAGCCGTTGACAAGGAAAAACGTCTGATCTGCACCAAAAGCCTGGGCGGCTAGGCATTGGGCCTCTTTGATAGCGCCTTGGGGGAAATGAAGGTTATCCGTGCCCGGAATTTCCGTCATATCCAACTGCGCGAAATTCTCAAGAAACCGGTCGGGTATGCCCCTACCCAGCTTATGCCCTGGCATATGGAATACCGTAGGGTTTGAACGCATATACTCACTAAGCATATTATAGATCGGAGTATTAAAACTATTGATACCGATTGCCCCCTATATAAAGTCAAGATATTTTGAGTTATAGAACTGCAAAGCAGCCTCTCTGTAAACCCATTTTCAAAACATCAATTTGAATTTTGTTTGAAGATTTATCTTATCATATAAAATGTATGTATTATACGATGATTGTATCATAAAAAACCATTCAAAATACACTACAAAAAGTTTTTATACCCTTTTCGATGTGTATTAGTAATCATTGATATATTTTGGTAAACCTCATAACTCAATAGAGCTTCGTTTTCAGGCGATATGGTAATTCTCTATTCTTTTGAGTATAATTGGGATATGCATGAAGAAAAACTGTTTTAAGGGCAGGAATTATAAAACATGAAATTTGCTTTTGATTCTATTACTGATTTTATTTTCGTTAAATCAGAAATCCAACCCGCAGATATCATTCTGGTTCCGGGGGGAAGTTCTCCTCAGCCGATGGAGGCTGCAGCCAAACTATATCAGGATGGCCTTGCCCCTTATATCTTACCCTCCGGAAGATACAACACGGATTTATCTAGCTTTCCATCCGAGTGGGAGTTTTTAAGGCAGATCGCTCTGGCGCAGGGAGTACCGGATATAGCAATCCTGAAAGAGGATCAGGCTGCAAATACATTTGAAAACGCCAAGTTTTCTCTAAAAAGGATCTACGAAAAGGAACTCAAAGTACAAAAAGCCATTCTGGTCTGCAAAGCGTTTCATTCCCGAAGAGCTTTATTAACCTATCAGACCATCTTCCCGGGAAATATTGAATTCTTCGTGCATCCCGTAACGGATAACAGCGGAATCACCCGGGATAACTGGCATCTGAATCAACAAATGGTTCAGACCGTATTGGGTGAGGTCGAAAAAATAGGTAAATATTTTGTTACTGAAATAGATAAACTGGTTGAGAAACCAATTTGATAAGGAGAACAGAAAAATGAACTATTTATTGGTTTGGGATATAGACGGCACCCTGATTCAAAGCCGGGGTGTGGGCAGAAGGGCATTGGATAAAGCATTTCTTGATCTCTATGGAATAGAAAACGGGTTTGAAAAAGTGGACATGGCCGGACGGCTTGATTCCTTAATCATCCGGGATGCATTCGCTCTTCATGGTTTGGCTGTAAATGACTACAATGCTTTACTTGATTTATATTTCAAGTATCTTCGGGAGGAAATAGCAAAGATCAACATGCCGCTTGCAGCTCCCGGTATTGCTCAGCTCCTGCCGTTGCTTGAATCTCAAGGCTGTTATTATAACGTTTTAGGCACGGGAAATATTGAACGGGGCGCCCGGATAAAGCTTGAGAATGATGACCTGAATAAGTATTTCCCAACAGGAGGGTTTGGGGATAGCCCATTGGAGCGGTGGCAGATTATTGAGAAAGCCATCATCAACGCTTATGAGTTGTTTGGTATTCACTTTGAAAAAGAAAATACTTATGTAATCGGCGATACCCCCAGGGACATGGAATGTGGAAAAAAACTAGGGATTAAGGCAATCGGTACGGCAACCGGCCCCTATTCAGTGGCCCAACTACTCGACTCCGGAGCTGACTTTGCTCTGGAAAGCTTGATTGACCCGGATGCTTTTCAAAAGATATTTCATAGAGTTTAGGGCTTAGAGGTTCTATAACACCGGCTTTAGGCGCCAAACGTTTGTTGCCTATATGCTGTAGTACTTTCGTATCATTGTCATTTTGTTCTTTGAAAGGTAGAATTATTATGTAAACTATCGAGATGAAGGAGAACTTTCTATGATTCTGGTTAAAATTCATTCTGCCGTCATAGCACTGATTTTTGCAATTGCGATTTTCTATATCTCCAGTCCAAGTTTATCTGCTTTTTAAAGAAGAATAGCCGTGTTTTTATTTTATCCACTTTAACTTAGCTAACTTTAAGCAATAACAATATTCCACATTAAGTAAACAGTGGAATTTTCTTCTAAATTATGAGCTTTTCAAAGATAGACCATTAAAGTACTTGAGGTTGAAGCAAAAATTCAAATTTTTGCGTTTTGATAATTTCAATGAAACAGAACATAAACGGGGTTGCTCCATAAGCTTTAGGCCTATGGGGCAACCCCGTTTCCTTTCTTAATGAATTTCTATTTCCTTGATATCCTTCAGATCACTCATCTGATTTACCTTAATCTTGCCTTGAGAAAGTGTATATAGCTTATCTCCGATGTAGAGAATTCTTTCCACATTCTTTTCACTGTTGTACCAATGATCTCCTGCTTTCGAATAGTCGTCTTTAGAGAGGTGCGTAATCCTTCCTTTGAGCGAAAATCCTTTGCTAAGATCGATATTATATACAAAGGCCCCCTGGAAGGAAAATTGCCCATATTGCGGATACCCATCACGATATTTTTCCTGCCCGTTCTTGATTTCCATCAAGGTTACTGGGAAAGCCAGGAGGTTATTTTCCTTAGAGAACAGCAATGCTTTATGATTTCTCAGCAGTTCGGAATCCGTTCCCCGATCTCCGATTTTTTCTGTAAACAGTTCTTTCGGATTCGTAACGTCACTTACGTTAAAAACCGCCATTTTCATGCCAAGGTAAAACGCATTCCCTTTGACCTCTACCGTATCTTTTCCGAATCCGATGATATGGTTTTCATCATAAGG
>JAOAAU010000152.1 GCA_026418695.1 Clostridia bacterium | reverse complement strand
CCCCAGGACCGTATCCTGATGGAAAACAAATCGACCAATACAGGAGAAAATGTGGCTTTTTCAAGAGCTTTGTTATTACAAAGAGGGATCAATCCCCAAAGCTCCATTGTAGTACATAAGCCTTATGCGGAGCGGAGAGCGTTTGTAACCTTCCGGAAGGTGTGGCCTGAATTGAAAATTGTTGTGGCTTCGCCTGAATGTAAATTCGAAGACTATCCAAATGACGAAATAACCAAGGAGCATGCGATCAATGTCATGGTAGGAGATTTCCAGAGAATTATGGTATACTCTCAGAAGGGGTACTCCATTCCCCAGATTGTGCCGAATAGTGTTTTAGAGGCTTACAGGGAATTGGTCCATAAGGGGTTCGACCGGCATATGATTAAGGGATAATGTCTGTAAAAGTACGGAAAACTCACTTATTGAGCGTTTTAAGTAATAACTAATATGTTGTGCTTGCTTTTTATCGGAGTAAGATAGGATTAAGCATAGAGAAAATATACTGTTTTGAAGAACCCTCATCCTCGGTCCTTCTCCCACATCAGGAGAAGGAAGATAAGATCGCTGTGCAGTAAAGATTTATATCTATTACTAGTGAAAACTTATTCATTAGTTGTGATGAGAATACCTGTCTGCTCTCTCCTAATGAGCTATGCGTTACCTAAAAATTTGAAAAGCAATTGGATTTAACCTGTAATGTTGATGTTTAACCGTTTACCGCGGGCTCAACCCTCGCGGCTATTAAAAAATCAACCCGGTTGAAACCGGCTAAAAGAATACTATGGTAGTATTTCACTTGCTTCGCTTTAGCCCCATTCATGGGGGTAATAGTTTTAGCAGCCGTGAGGGTTCAGCCCGCGGATGCAAGGATAGTACAATTTACCGGTTGCTTTCCAAAAGTATGAATAAAGCTTTGTTCCTGATGGAGAGGCTTTAATGAACTTGAAGTTGTGAGTTATCTATTTTTTATGATTTATTTTGAACATTTTACATTAGGACAGGTTTTTGGGTGAGTTCTTTATCAGTTAAAATATCATTGAAAAGAGGATAAAACATGAAACAGGGTGTTACGGGTTTGTTTGCGAGGATTTGCAGTGTGGCACTTATTACGGCTGTTATCAGCATTCCTTTTTCCGCATGCAGTCAGAACAAGCATGAAATAAAAACGAATGAAACAAAAAGTATTCAGGCTAATGCGCCGGATGAGGAACCAAAACAAATCAAGGAAACCGTTGATCCGGCAAAAAAGGCCTTGTCCGAAATGACCCTTGAAGAAAAAGTAGGACAGGTCTTCATCATGTCCTTAAGATATCTTCCGGATACACAGGCAGCCTTGGAAGTGACGGATACAGTTAAAGACCGAATAAAGAAAAATCACCTCGGAGGGGTCATTCTCTTTTCAGAAAATCTTAAAACCATCCCACAAACCAAAAAGCTTATTACGGATATGCAGGGAATCAGCAAGCTGCCCATGTTTGTTGCAATCGATGAGGAGGGTGGCTCCACCAGCCGTTTGAATAAAAATCTGGAGCTACATTCTACGGTCCTGCCAACAAACAGAGAGATTGGTAAAACAGGAAATCCTGAATTGGCTCAAAAGGCAGCAAATGTGATTGCTGAGGAAATCAGTTCTCTCGGTTTCAACATGGATTTTGCGCCTATAGCTGACGTGGACTCTAATCCTAAAAACCCTATCATCGGAATCCGTTCCTTTGGACCTGATCAAAAGCTGGTGGCTGAGATGGTGAAGGCTCAGGTCAGAGGAATGCAGGAGACCAATATCATCACGGTTCTTAAGCATTTTCCCGGTCATGGAGATACCTCCACGGATACACACATGGGAACGGCTGTAGTTCAGCATGATAAAAAACGTCTGAACAAAGTTGAATTTGTTCCTTTCATAGAAGGAATAGAGGCAGGTGCTGATGGAATCATGACTGCTCATATTCAGGTCCCTAAAATAACGAAGGATAATCTCCCTGCAACCCTGTCAAAGAAGATTTTGACGGATATTCTAAGGAATGAGATGGGATTCAAGGGACTGATCATTACGGATGCATTAGAGATGAAAGCAATCTCGAATTACTATCCCCCGGATGAAGCTGCTGTGAAGGCTTTTGAAGCAGGAGCGGATATTCTTCTGATGCCGTATTCCATAGAAGCAGCTTATCAATCACTTTTGAAAGCTGTTCAGGAAAAAAGGATTTCGGAGGAAAGACTTGATGAATCCGTGCTAAGAATCCTGGATTTAAAGGCGAAGAAGGGAATCCTGGAACACAAGAAAAATGATTCCGATCCTGAAAAGGTCTTGGGAAATCCGGAACATCGGAAGATCGCAGAGGAAATAGCCAAAGCCGCCAAAGGAAAATAGTCAAAAGCCAACCCCACCGTAAAAACCCCAAAAATGAACAACGAATGCCAAGGTAGTCTAATTTTAATCAAAGTGCAATGCTCCTATAATTAGAATTAGGAAGAAGCGTAGGCCTAAATAAAGCAGAATAAATATAAGGAGCATGCGTATGATTAAGTTTGGTACTGGCGGCTGGAGAGCAATTATCGGTGAGGAATTTACAAAAGCCAATGTACAGCTGCTATCTCAAGCAGTTGCAAATATGATAAAATCCCAAAACTGTGAAAAAAGCGGCTTTGTGATCGGATACGACAGAAGATTTTTATCCGACAAGGCGGCAAGATGGATTGCGGAAGTTCTAGCTGGAAACGGCATTAAGGTATATTTTATTGAAAAGGTGGCGCCCACTCCGCTGATCATGTTTACAGTCAAGACCCTGAGAACATGCTATGGTGCAGCGGTAACTGCCAGCCATAACCCGGCGGACTATAACGGAGTCAAGATATTTACCAAGGGCGGAAGGGATGCCACTGAGGAAGTTACGGTCTCCATTGAGTCTTATATCAAGGATATAAAGGAATCGGATATTCAATTTGTAGACTTTGAAGATGGAAAGAATCAAGGCAGTATTGAAGTGATCGATCCTTTCAACGAGTTCATTGATACCATCATCAACATGATTGATATGGAAGCAATTAAAAGCAGGAAGCTGAAAATTCTCCTAGATCCGATGTACGGTGTATCCAAGACATCGCTTCAGACCATTCTCATTACTGCGAGATGTGAAGTAGACATCATCAACGATAGGCATGATACCCTTTTTGGAGGAAGACTTCCCTCACCCAGCACCCATACTTTGCACCGCTTAAAGGACATGGTAGTGGAGAAGGGCTATGACATCGGAATCGGTACCGATGGAGACGCAGACCGTCTGGGGATTATCGATGAAAAGGGAAATTTCATTCATCCAAATAGCATTTTGGCATTGCTTTACTATTACCTGCTCAAGTATAAGGGGTGGAAAGGCGGAGTTGTTAGAAACATAGCCACCACCCATCTGCTGGATAGTATTGCACAGGGCTTTGGGGAAGAGTGCTATGAAGTCCCTGTTGGTTTCAAGCACATCAGTTCCACCATGGAAGCTAAAAATGCACTGATCGGCGGTGAGAGCAGCGGCGGTTTAACGATCCGCGGGCATATCAGCGGCAAGGACGGTATATTTGCGGCAAGCCTTCTCATAGAGCTTCTAAGCGTTACCGGTAAAAGCCTGTCAGAGCTCTTGGAAGAGATTCATCAGCAATTTGGATATTTTGAAATGGTTGAAAGCGATTTCAGATTCAGTAATGAAGATAAAGAAAGATTAGTTAAACTTCTCTTTGAGGACAAAAAGATCCCGGGTTTTGGATATGAGATCGCTTCTGTAAGCTATCGGGACGGATTAAAGATATACTTCAAAAACGGCGGTTGGATTAGTGTAAGATTCTCCGGAACGGAGCCGCTCCTGAGGGTATTTGCAGAAATGAGCAATGAAGCGGAGGCCCAAAAAATCAGTAATATCATGAAAGAATTCTTAAATATATAAATTAGCAACAATACTAGATAATTCCCTCACAAAGCTTCTCCCCACAGAGGGAATTATCCTTTTTTATTCACCGGCAAAGGCTAGGAAAAAGAAATAAAATATTTGCTGCAAACCGGAGATAAAATCCTATGAACATATATCATTGTAAGAAAACAAAAGAAAGAATCGTCATCGATGGAAACATCCAAAAGCCCCAATGGCGGGATATTGAAGAGATCAGCCTGGTAGACACAGTTACAGGAAACAAGCCGCAGCAAGATACTCGTGTCAGACTGGCTTGGGATGACGAATTCCTATATGCAGCCTTTGAATGCGAGGATCGCTATATCAAGGCAACTATGACTGAATACAATGATCCATTATATGAGGAAGAAGTAGTAGAAATCTTCATTGATGATGACTGCGATTTAAAGACTTATATCGAGGTTGAAGTGAACCCCTTAAATACGCTCTTGCATTATGGGATTCATAATAATTTAAAAGGAAGCTTTTTAAAATTTGCACGCACAGATAAGGTAGTAGATACAGCCGTTGTCGTTTCAGAGGATGAAAAGAAGTGGAAGGTGGAGATCGCAATTCCCTTTTCAGAATTGATCATTGCGCCCAATATTCCTCCAAAATCCGGAGATCGGTGGAGAATGAACTTTTACCGAATCGACAGGGGACAGTTCGGAGAGGATGAATATTCAGCGTGGAAACCGACTGGAGTGGTCAATTTCCATATGCCCGAAAAATTCGGTGAAATTGTCTTTGTTGAATAAGGACTGTACGAAAATATGTTGGAGAATAGGGGTTCAGGCTGCAAAACATATTAGAAAGGGCTATTCATAGAGCTCTCAAAAGGCCTTTTTACAGCCCGTTTAAGGGTATGCTGTTTTATTGACGACATAATTAGACAAAAAATATGAAAACTCTCCCTCGTCATATTGCAAAAAAAAGGATTGCATGGTAGAATGAATACAATAATCAAAGACGATTAAGCCAAAGGCGCTAAACACAAACTCTGTGTTTTAGCGCCTTTCTGTATTTGGAGGGATGTTGATGAACAGTGTAAAGTTTTTTATCTTCTATGGCAGTGCTGCTATTCTTTCTTGTGCGTATTTTTTGTTGATTCCTGCCGGCCTTGAATGGTTAAAGGTGATTGGATATTTGCTTCTGGTGCTTGCAGTAGGCTTTATCCATATGAAGTCCAGTGAAAAGCCAATCAAGTTACTTGAAGAAACCATCAAAAAGCAAAAAAATGATCTGATGAAGTTCAATTTTGAACTTCAGGTAGCATCCAGCCAGGTTTCTTCCGTATCAGAGCACCTTGCCATCACTCTGGATGAAAACAATGCTTTTGCTCAGCAGGTATATGCAGAGACGAAGGAACTCAGTGAACTGAACCAAAAAGTAAGCAATGACTTAAACAATACTTTGGAAGAAGTGATGAGCGTTGTCGGACTGATCAACGAATCCAGAGATACTTCCCGCGAAATGGAGAGCAAGAGTGAGGCTTCCAGTGAAGTCATCAATAACAGCCTTTCGGAGATATTTGAGATCGTCAATACCATCAGTGAAATTCAGGAGTCCTCAAAAGGAACCATGGATTACATGGAGAAGCTGAGTGTGACCTCAAGAGAAATCATCAGGATTTTGGAAACTGTGAACAATGTATCAAAGCAGACGCACCTGCTGGCATTGAATGCATCGATAGAATCAGCTCGAGCAGGGGAAGCTGGAAAAGGCTTTGCTGTGGTGGCGGATGAAATCAGAAAGCTTGCAGAAAGCACGGGAGAGGCAGTTAAGGATGTCAATGGCTTAATCAGCAGTATACAGGAAGAAATCCGTTGCGTATACGATGTGGTTAAGGAAAACTCGATAAGGGTAGCTAAAGGTGTTGAGATATCTCGTAATATAGAAGGAAACCTTGAAAAGATCAATTCCTCCTATGGCGATGTACTGGGTATGGTCAGAAAAATCAATGATTTATGTGAAAAGGAATTCCAGCTTACCGGGGAGGTTAGCAATGGGATCAATACAGTAGAAAAAACCATGAGTATCACACTGGAGAGCGTCGAAGATGTAAAAGAGTCCGTACATAAGCAGAAGCACAGCATAGAGGACCTGGCGGAGATGGGTGAAAGGTTGAACACTGCATCAAAGAATCTAACACAGATTTTTGAAGGCAGTGATGTATCCGTAGTGAATGAAGCCAATGCAGAAGCAATGTCCAGGGTTGAAGATACATTAAAGATCATTAGTTCCGAAATCAAAGGCAACAAGGCGATACTAAGCTTTGATAAACAGATCCATAGAAGCATTTTACAGGAATTTCTCAATAAGTATGATTTCATTGAGGCGTTATGGACCAATGATAGAAAGGGACGGTTTATCTGTTCCATTCCTGAAGCAGGAATTGCTAATGCCAGTGTGAGAGAATGGTTTAAGAGAAGTATCAAGGGAGAGGATTTTGTTTCCAATATCTATATTTCAGCGATTACCAAAAATCCGTGCATTACAATCTCCTCACCGCTTAAAAATGATGCAGGAGAGATTATCGGGGTGATCGGAGCGGATATAAAGCTAAATAACTAAAAGTTGTCAAGGGGACGGTTCTTGTGACACATCAGAATGTGTCACAAGAACCGTCCCCTTGACAACTTCACGCAAAAAGAAAAGGATGCCTGATTTCAAGCATCCTTTTCTTTTTGGATTTTATATTATCGAAGAGTTGTTTTTCCCATCAGGTATTTGTCGCACTCACGCGCTGCGCCTCTACCTTCATTGATTGCCCAAACTACAAGGCTCTGTCCGCGGCGCATATCTCCTGCAGAGAATACACCAGGCACATTGGTGGAGAACTTGCCATAATCCGCCTTAACATTGGAACGACCGTCCTGTTCCACTCCAAGCGGCTTCAATGCAGTATCTTCAGGTCCGAGGAAGCCCATTGCGAGGAGGACCAGCTGAGCAGGATACACCTTTTCAGTTCCAGGGATCTCAACAGGACCAAAGCGTCCGTTTTCGTCCTTTTTCCACTCAACCTTTACGGTGTGCACTTCTTTCACATTTCCGTTTTCATCGCCAACGATCTTCTTTGTAGTGACACAATAATCACGAGGATCACGGCCGTAAAGTTCAATCGCTTCTTCCTGACCGTAGTCCACTTTCAGGACTTTCGGCCACTGCGGCCATGGGTTGTCAGGAGTTCTGCTCATTGGTGGCTGAGGCATGATTTCCAGCTGAACCACACTGTTGCAGCCGTGACGGATGGAGGTACCAACACAGTCTGTACCGGTATCACCGCCACCGATAACGACTACATCCTTGCCTTTGGCAGAAATGTAGTTGCCATCACTGAGATTTGAATCCAAGAGGCTCTTAGTGTTTGCATGGAGGAATTCCATTGCAAAGTGAACGCCCTTTAATTGTCTGCCTTCTACCGGCAAATCTCTAGGCTTTGTAGCTCCGCCGCAGAGAACAACGGCATCAAATTCCTTAAGAAGCTTTTCGGAAGGAACATCCTTTCCAACTTCAGTGTTCACTACAAACTCAACGCCTTCGGCCTTCATCAGGTCTACACGTCTTTGAACCACAGACTTATCCAGCTTCATGTTGGGGATTCCGTACATCATCAGGCCGCCGATACGATCGGAACGTTCAAATACAGTGACAGAGTGACCTACTTTGTTCAACTGATCTGCGCACGCAAGACCGGAAGGACCGGAGCCAACCACAGCAACCTTCTTGCCGGTGCGTGTTTTTGGTGGATTTGGTACAATCCAGCCGTTTTCATATGCTTTATCGATAATGGTACATTCATTCACTTTAATGGTTACCTGCGGTTCGCTGATACCCAAGGTACAAGAACCTTCACAGGGAGCAGGACAAACCCTGCCGGTAAATTCAGGGAAGTTATTGGTCTTAAGGAGCCTTCCCAATGCTTCTTTCCACTGTCCCTTAAAGATCAAATCATTCCATTCGGGGATCAGGTTATTGATTGGACAGCCTGAAGCCATTCCAGCCAAAAGAACGCCTGAGTGGCAGAAAGGAATACCGCAGTCCATACACCGTGCACCCTGCTTTCTTTGCTCTTCCTCAGTAAGGTGAAGGTGAAATTCCCCCCAGTCTTTGATTCTTTCTTTTGGTTCTCTATCCGCCGGGACTTGTCTTTTATATTCCATAAATCCAGTTGGTTTACCCATTTTTTAATTCCTCCAATACTTCAATTACGGGCGGCTGAGGTCAGCCGCCCCTACGAAACATCTATGAATAATATTAATTTCCACCTACACGTGCCAAGTCACGGTTGTTTTCTTCGAAAGCCGCCATGAGCGCTTCTTCACCGGTAAGACCTGCAGCCTGAACGCGCTTGATTGCTGCAAGCATACGTTTGAAGTCCTTTGGAATTACCTTAACGAATTTAGGCAGTGTTGCATCCCAGTTATCCAATACCTTCTTTGCAACGGCGCTTCCTGTATATTCGAGGTGCTTGGAGATCATTGATTTGAGTTCTTTGATTTCTTCAGCATCTGTAACGGTTTCGATATCTACCATTTCCTTATTGCACTTCGGAACGAAATCTCCTGCATTATCAAGAACGTATGCAATACCACCGGACATACCTGCAGCGAAGTTTCTACCGGTTGATCCGAGAACAACTACTCTGCCGCCAGTCATGTATTCACATCCGTGATCGCCTACAGCTTCTACAACGGCATGAACGCCACTGTTTCTTACACAGAAACGTTCACCGGCGATACCGCGGATATAGGCTTCACCGCTGGTTGCACCGTAGAATGCAACGTTACCGACGATGATGTTTTCTTCAGCAACAAAGGTAGACTGCTTCGGAGGATAAACGATGATTTTACCACCGGAGAGACCTTTGCCGATATAGTCGTTGGCATCCCCTTCAAGATCAAGGGTTATACCCTTCGGAACGAAAGCACCGAAGCTTTGTCCTGCAGAACCCTTGAAGTTAAGCTTGATGGTATCTTCAGGCAATGCATTCGCACCATAACGCTTTGTTACTTCACTACCAAGAACGGTACCGGCTACACGGTTAATGTTCTTGATTTCTACAGTTGCTTCAACCTTCTCACCCTTTTCTAGGGCAGGTTTGCAGAGGTCAAGAAGAACCTTTTTATCAAGAGTTTCATCAATTCCGTGATCTTGCTTCATTGTGCAGTACTGACCGACAGTCTCAGGTACCTGAGGCTTGAACAGTACGCTGGAGAGGTCAACACTGGAAGCTTTCCAATGCTTGATTGCTTTAGACATCTCGAGCTTGTCAGTTCTACCAACCATTTCGTCTATTGAACGGAATCCGAGCGTTGCCATAATTTCACGCATATCTTGAGCGATGAAGCGCATGAAGTTCACCAAATGCTGCGGATTCCCTGTAAATTTCTTGCGGAGTTCTGGATTTTGTGTAGCAACACCAACCGGGCAAGTATCAAGGTTACAAACCCTCATCATGACACAGCCGAGAACAACCAACGGAGTGGTTGCAAATCCGTATTCTTCAGCACCGAGAAGTGCTGCGATTACAACATCACGTCCAGTCATGAGCTTACCATCGGTTTCTACTACTATACGGCTTCTCAGGTTATTGAGAAGGAGCGTCTGGTGAGTTTCAGCAAGACCAAGCTCCCAAGGGAGACCCGCATGGCGGATACTTGTTTTTGGGGAAGCTCCTGGACCTCCATCATAACCGCTGATGAGTACAACATCAGCACGGCCTTTTGCAACACCGGCAGCAATGGTTCCAACACCTGCTTCAGAAACCAGCTTAACGTTAATGCGAGCGTTTTCGTTGGCATTCTTGAGGTCATGGATCAACTCAGCAAGGTCTTCAATGGAGTATATATCGTGGTGCGGTGGTGGTGAAATCAAACCAACACCGGGCGTTGAGTGCCTCGTACGGGCAACCCAAGGATAAACCTTACGTCCAGGCAGCTGACCGCCTTCACCAGGCTTTGCACCCTGTGCCATTTTAATCTGTATTTCCTGTGCATTGCAGAGGTAGTGGCTTGTAACGCCGAATCTACCGGAAGCGACCTGCTTGATCGCACTGCATTTTGAGTCTCCGTTCTCCATAGGAATGAAACGGGTAGGGTCTTCTCCGCCTTCACCGGTATTGCTCTTACCGCGGATACGGTTCATTGCAATCGCCATGGCTTCATGTGCTTCCTGGCTGATAGAACCGTAGGACATCGCGCCGGTTTTGAAACGTCTGCAGATGGAATCAACGGATTCTACTTCGTCGATCGAAATCGGTTTAGCTGAAGGAACAAGCTCCATCAAACCTCTCAAAGTATAAAGCCTTTGAGTCTGGTTGTTGATGAGTTCCGTATATTCCTTAAACAATTCATAATTGCCTGTTCTACATGCAATCTGGAGCTTGTGGATGGTTTCAGGGTTGAACATGTGCTGTTCGCCCTCTTTACGCCATTGATAATCCCCACCGGCATCCAGTGTCTTATCATAATCAATTCTTCCTGAGAATGCAGCGTCATGGCGAAGCTTTGCTTCTTCCGCGATGACATCGAGTCCGATACCGCTGATTCTGGAAGGAGTCCATGTAAAGTACTTGTCGATCACGCTCTGGTTCAAACCGATTGCTTCGAAGATCTGTGCACCCTGATAGCTCTGGATGGTTGAAATACCCATCTTGGAGAGTACCTTAACAACGCCTTTAGTGGATGCTTTCAGATATTTCTTCACAGCGGTTTTATGATCTGTTCCTGTCAGCATGTTCTGACGGATCATATCATCAATCGTTTCAAATGCAAGGTATGGGTTGATTGCGGATGCTCCATAACCAAGCAATAATGCAAAATGGTGAACTTCACGAGGTTCGCCGGATTCAAGCACGATGCTCAGCTGCGTACGTGTGCATTCTCGAATGGTGTGGTGATGCAAGCCGGATACAGCTAAAAGTGCAGGAATTGCAGCATACTCTTCGTTTACACCCTTATCTGAAAGGATCAATATATTTGCACCGTTCTTGAAGGCTTCATCTGCTGCCTTAAAGAGGTCATTCATAGCTTTTTCCAGACCGGCTCCACCTTCAGAAACCTTAAAAAGTATAGGAAGAGTTACTGCTTTAAAGCCTGGAACCTTGATATTTCTAATTTTTTCAAGTTCATCATTATCAATGATCGGCGTTTTTAACTTCAATTGTCTGCAGCTATTCGGAATCGGATTCAAAAGGTTACCTTCTGAGCCCATGTAAGTTTCAGTACCAATAACGATTTCTTCGCGCAAACAGTCGATCGGAGGATTGGTTACCTGCGCGAAAAGCTGCTTGAAGTAGTTGTATAAAAGCTGAGGCCTATCGGAAAGTACCGCGAGAGGAGCGTCGTTACCCATTGCACCAACGGCTTCGACTCCGTCTTTCGCCATCGGTGTAATGACGGCACGAAGATCTTCATAGGTATACCCGAAAGCTTTCTGTCTTTGTAAAACAGTTTCATGGTCCGGTTCAGGAACATGTGTAGGTTCAGGGAGCTCATTGAGGCTTACAAGATGTTCGTTGAGCCATTCACGGTAAGGATGCTCGGAAGCAATCTTGCTCTTGAGCTCTTCATCATTGATGATTCTTCCTTCTTGAGTATCAATCAGAAGCATTCTTCCAGGGTGCAGACGTTCCTTACAAACAACCTTCTCAGGAGCAACGTCAAGAACGCCAACTTCAGAAGAAAGGATAACGAGATCGTCCGTAGTTACATAGTAACGGGATGGACGAAGACCGTTTCTATCGAGGATAGCTCCAATCTGTACGCCATCGGTAAATGCCATCGCTGCAGGACCGTCCCATGGTTCGATGAGGCAGCTGTGGTATTCGTAGAAAGCTTTTCTTTCATCATTCATGGTTTCATTGTGAGACCATGGCTCAGGAATCATCATCATGGCAGCATGCGGCAATGAACGACCTGCAAGGGATAAGAATTCGAGGCAGTTGTCAAACATCGCAGAGTCACTTCCGTCTTGATTGATGATTGGAAGGACTTTCTTCATATCCTCTCCGAACAATTCGGATTGAAGCATGGATTGACGCGCATACATCCAGTTGACGTTACCACGAAGAGTGTTGATTTCACCGTTGTGCATTACATATCTGTTTGGATGTGCACGTTCCCAGCTTGGGAATGTATTTGTACTGTATCTTGAGTGAACAAGAGCCAGCGCAGTATCAAGTTCCGGATTCGCCAGTTCCTTATAGAATGTATCTACCTGCTCGGCAAGAAGCATCCCTTTATAAACGATGGTTCTTGAGGAAAGGCTTGCTACATAGAATAATTCATGATCCTTGTTTCCGGAGTAGCGGATAGCATTTTCTGCTCTCTTGCGGATCACATACAATTTTCTTTCAAAAGCAAGAACATCTTTAATGGAAGGATTTCTGCCAATAAACACCTGTCTGATAAAAGGCATGCAGGCTTTAGCAGTGTCACCGAGGGAAGAATCATCCACAGGAACAGTTCTCCATCCAAGGAAAGTCTGACCTTCTTCTTTTATAATCTTTTCGAAGATTTTTTCACAGTCTTCTCTGTGAGCAGCATCCTGAGGGAAGAAAACCATCCCTACGCCATATTCGGTTGGTTCAGGCAAATGGATGCCGATTTCGTTGCAGGATTTCTTAAAGAATTTGTGAGGAATCTGCAAAAGGATACCAGCACCGTCACCAGTATTGGCTTCAGCGCCGTTTCCGCCGCGGTGTGTCAGGTTTATCAAAACTGTTAATGCCTGACGGACGATTTCATGAGACTTGTTACCTTTAATATTGGCTACGAAACCAATACCACAGGCATCATGCTCAAACTGCGGGTCATACAGACCCTGCTTCTGGGGTAATCCGTTAAACTTCATTGTTTCACAACCTCTTCTCTGAACTTTATAGTTATTGAAATTAAAAAATTTACCTGAATCTATACGAAGTATTTATCCAGATGTTTTGTCTAAATAGTTGCTGTGGAAGACATAGAGCATTTGAAGAGAAATAAAAGAAAAATCTAGAATATTCCTCACACAAATTTGTTCGTTGTCCCCAAAATAAATCATTTAATGAAGGAATTATTATAGATTTGTAAACCATCGTATGAATATAGAAAATGTATATTTATAAACGAAAGGCGTACACAATGAAAGCTTATAACTCCCCATTGAGTACGCCTTGAAATCTATAATAATGCGCCCTTGCATTATGTGTTTCTATTTAATTATTTCATGTTTTGCTAAAAAATTAGCTAAAACACAGCAGATTATAGCTTTAAGTTTATGTAATTATAACATGGAAGGTAGTATCAATCAATAGTTTTTTGTAAAATAGGAAGAAAAAATGCAATTGAAAAAATCAAATCCTGCAAAAATCAGATTGGTTATCCGATCACGACCGTTATAAAAGAATGTATAACGCAAGATTAGGTTGGACAAATTGTATTTACATAGGGGATTCCTAAAAATAACAGTGTCATATGTATCATATAAAAGGAAACAAAAAACAAAAACCAGCGCTGAAAGGGTAATGCAACGCTGGTTTTTGTGTAATATTATATAAGAAGCAACATTTTAGTATTTTGTCAGGTACTGGTCCATCTCCCATTTGCTGATCTGAGTCCTGTAGGAGTCCCATTCCTTATCTTTGGCTTCAATGTATTTTTCAAACAAATGCTCTCCCAGAACTTCTTTTACAAAATCGCTGTTGTGCATTTCATCTATGGCTTCCTTAAGATCTTTAGGAAGGCCCAGGATCCCTTCAGCTAGTCTTTCCTGCTCGGACATCTGATAAATGTTCTTATCAGTAGGCGGTATCGGCATGATTTTGTTCTTGATACCGTCCAGGCCGGCTGCAAGAATGACTCCCAGTGCCAGGTACGGATTACAGGATGAATCCGGACAGCGCAGCTCAATTCTGGTTGATTCCCCTCGTGCTTCAGGAATACGGATTAAAGGACTTCTGTTCCTTGCAGACCATGCGATATAAACGGGAGCCTCATACCCGGGAATCAACCTTTTATAGGAATTTACAATCGGGTTGGTAATCGCGGAGATTGAACGCATATGCTTCATCAATCCGCCAATAAACCAGTAAGCTTCCTGGCTCAGCTGCAAAGGTTGGTTTTCATCATAAAAAGTATTCTTTCCATTCTTGGAAAGGGAAATATTTGCATGCATCCCTGAACCGCTGACACCTAAAATCGGCTTTGGCATAAAGGTCGCATGAAGTCCATGCCTTAAAGCGACCGTCTTAACTACCAGCTTGAAAGTAAGGATACAATCAGCAACAGTAAGCGCATCGCTGTACTTGAAGTCTATCTCGTGCTGACCCGGTGCATTTTCATGATGGGAGGCTTCAATCTCAAATCCCATCTGTTCAAGGGAAATACACATGTCTCTTCGAGCATCTTCTCCTAAATCGATAGGACCCAGGTCAAAATATCCGGCATTATCCTGGGTGATGGTTGTCGGATTACCTTCACTATCTGTACGGAAAAGGAAAAATTCGCATTCCGGGCCGACGTTAAAAGTATCGTAACCCATTTCTTTAGCCTTGATCAATGCTCTTTTGAGTACATATCGAGGATCTCCCTCAAAAGGAGTTCCGTCGGGATTATAAACATCGCAGATTAACCTTGCCACACGTCCGCCCTGGTGACCCCACGGAAATATAGCAAAAGTATCCGGGTCCGGTTTCAGATACATATCGGATTCCTCAATTCTTACAAAACCATCAATGGAGGATCCGTCAAACATACATTTTCCGTCGAGAGCCCGTTCAAGCTGATCATCGGTAATGGCGACGTTTTTCAGGATACCGAATATGTCCGTAAACTGAAGACGGATAAACTTGACATCATTTTCACGTGCAATCCGCAGGATATCTTCCCGGGTATACTTGGGCATAGTAAACACTCCTTGAAATTTTTATTCTATAGTTTTTTGAAAATATCATTTAAAACCTGTTCAAACTCAAAACTAAATTCATTGAGTTTACATTGATTACAAAGCGATAAATAATACCTTAGAGTAATCAACAAAGAAGATTCATCTGCGACTAAAACAATGATCCTGGTTCGAATTATTGCAAGAATTGAAATCCCTTCATTATTATATCATATTTCTTCTTAATGGAGGTATCCATTTCCTGTATTCGGTGATAGCAAAAAAACTGCATGGCATTGGAGATGTCATGCAGCGAAAAAAACTGAAATCAATATGTGGGATCATGTATTCCTAAGGTAAAAGAATTAAGCAAATTAATATGCAACCCCGTGCGCATACATTGCTGTAGCAACTTTTAAGAAGCCGGCGATATTTGCACCTAATACGAGATTGTCCGGATCACCGTATTCTTTTGCTGCTGCACTTGCATTCTTGTATATATTGACCATGATGTCCTTCAATTTAGCGTCTACTTCTTCGAAAGTCCAGGAGTATCTCATGCTGTTCTGACACATTTCGAGCGCGGAGGTAGCAACACCCCCGGCGTTAGCTGCTTTTGCAGGGCCATAGATGATTTTGTTTTTGAGGTAAACTTCAACTGCTTCAGGAGTTGAAGGCATGTTTGCACCTTCACCGACTGCGTAGCATCCGTTAGCAACCAGCAATTTAGCAGATTGCTCATCAATTTCGTTCTGAGTTGCACTTGGAAGTGCGATGTCACACTTGATGCGCCAGATTCCTGAACAGCCTTCGGTATATGTAGCATTTGGATGAATCTTTACATATTCACTGATTCTCTTTCTTTCAACTTCCTTTAATTGTTTAACTGTATTCAGCTTAATACCGTCCGGATCATAGATGTATCCATTGGAATCACTTAATGCAACTACTTTTCCACCCAACTGGTGAACCTTTTCAGTTGCGTAAATCGCTACGTTTCCTGAACCGGAAATAACAACGGTTTGACCTTTAAAGGATTTTCCCTTTGCATTCATTGCTTCTTCCATGAAGTAGCAAAGACCGTAACCGGTAGCTTCTGTTCTTGCAAGGCTTCCTCCATATGTGAGGCCTTTTCCGGTCAATACACCGGTAAAGTCATTTCTGAGTCTCTTGTACTGTCCGTACATGTAACCGATTTCGCGGCCGCCAACACCGATATCTCCTGCAGGAACGTCTGTGTTTTCGCCGATATGTCTCTGAAGCTCTGTCATAAAGCTCTGGCAGAATCTCATGATCTCGCCGTCAGATTTACCTTTCGGATCAAAATCGCTGCCGCCCTTACCGCCGCCGATCGGCAATCCGGTCAGGGAGTTTTTAAAGATCTGTTCAAAGCCGAGGAATTTTAAGATGCTTGCATTCACGGAAGGATGGAATCTCAAACCGCCCTTGTAAGGTCCAATTGCACTGTTGAACTGTACTCTGTAACCGCGGTTAACCTGAACTTTGCCGCTGTCATCCACCCAGGATACCCTGAACATGATGAGTCTCTCGGGTTCAACGATCCTATCGAAGATGCCGGCTTTTACCCATTCCGGTTTTCTTTCTGCAACCGGTTCAAGAGATTCAAGAACTTCCCTCACTGCCTGATGGAATTCCGGTTCGTTAGGATTTCTTTTAATAACGTCTTCCATAACTCTACCAAGGTTTTTCATATCAAATGCCCCCAATTCTAAAATATAGTTTTTTTGGATCTATGCCTTTCGAGCAAATAACTCCCGTAGTTTTGCTGGAATAATAGTTTCAACCGCCGAAGTCTGATTTATGCTAAAATAGGAACACAGCACAAATAAGGCTCCATAATGGTTATCCATTTTCCATCACAGCTCCCTGGCAAAATACCGATACTATAGATTTTAGCCGCGCTAAAATTACTCATAAAAGCTCGGCTCGCCAACATACACCATTGCACGTTGTATACGGTATACACCATTGTATACCCAAACACAAAAATTGAGTTTGGGGATTTAAAAAACGATATGATTTATAGATTTTATTAAATTATAACATACTGTATGAAAAATGCAAGAACTTTATGACAAACATTCATTTTTAATGGTAATTATGAACTAATCCACTTAAACAATGCAAGAAAACTTGCATAAACCTATGTATAATAGGGCGTTTCGCAAGAATTAATTCACATATCTACATTAGCGTAACCATAATTATATGCAGGAGATCGGGAGGATTGTTTCAAATTTATGGTTTTCAGTGACAATGATTTTTAAACGAATAATTGCGGGATGAAAAATCAGTGGGTGTTAAACTTATAAAATACTTGTAAGGGATAAGAGTCCCCTCTTTTGAAAAGAGAAGGATTCAGTGTGAGTTATTATTCATCGGAATTCATTTTTTACTTTATTTATTTACATAGTGAAAGCGGTTGTTCATGAAATAAGTAAAAATGGGCAATAAAATAGCAATACAACAAAGAACCTCCCCTAATGTCTTTGATGATTGCTACTTTAAAATTTGGCAAAGCCAAAAATTGAATTTTAAATTCACCTGAATATATCTTTTGTAAAGGTTGTGCTGAAAGAGTCTAGAGAAAGTAACCGGAATACTTACTGAGAGCGGTTAGTATGATGATAGAAATAGTACTCAAGTATACGAATGAAAGCTTCACTGTTACTGCCAAATTTACTTCTGTAGAACGTTCTCTGTTTTGCACAGATAATATAATATCATATATCCAATAGAAAGCAAGAGAAAAAATAAATATTTTTATCCAAAAATAATGAACATAAAAACTGCAATAGATCAAGTATAAAATGATCATCATATTTTTGACCATGGACAAGCCGGTCTCAAGCTTTCTCACGTCAATTCCAAAGAAATCTTCAAGTTCTTCGGAATCGGCTTCCTCCTCAGATTCTATCTCTTCCTCGGGACGTGCAAACAATTCATACAGGTTTCTAAGGGAGGAAAACAACAGCACAAGGGAAAGAATTATAAAAAACACCTCATGGTTCGAAGTAAGGATCATGAGGGGGATGATTACCATCATCAAAAGCATCATCATTAAACCTTGCAGCTGCATAGAATCTCCGATCTATATTGAAGACGATGAAATTTCTCATTGAACTTCAATTTACAACAAATAAATATCGTGAAAAGTAAAGCATCCATGAAATATTACTTTTCGTTATGTTTTGCTATATATTATTTTGCAAAATCAACGGTCAATGAGTTGTGAACCAATACCGACATATCTCCGCGGGTGATTTCCTGCTTTCCGGGCAATTCAACATTTTTGCTGATTCCAAGAGCATTTGCTTTGTTGATGACGTTGTCCGGCCAATTGCCTGATAATGAGCTCTCATAGCCTAAAGCCCTGATAATCACAGTCAAAGCCTCTGCGTAGGATACATTCTTTTCCGGCGCAATGGTGTTGTCCGGATAACCGCTGACAAGCTTATACTTTAAAGCGACTTTAATATTATTATATGCCCAATGTTTTTTGTCAATATCTTTAAAAGAAACTTTGATACTGCTTGTATCCACCGTATTTTCATATCCCAGCATTCTAACAACGAAAGTGATGAATTCGCTTCGCTTGATTTTATTCTGGAGTCCGAGACTTCCATCGGGATACCCCTTTAAGAGATTCAGCTTAACAAGATCCTTGGCAGAATCATTTTGAAGCTTGGTATCTGTTGCTGCATGAACAGGAAGAATAAAGATAAAACAGGTTAACAGTACGATAATTGATTTTATGATCTTTCGATTTTTCATTTGTTTACACTCCAAATTAATAGACTTACATTACATTATACACCTAAAAGGCCTGCCTGACATTAAAAAAAAATTACAAATTCATAGGGAAACCCTCAGAAAATGGATGAAGCGTTAAGGCAAAAATAGTAAACGTGTTTATCTTTTGCATAAATGATTTGGTTTTAACCAAACCTAAAATCGAAGTCTATAATTAAGGAGGGAACATAATGTCAAAAACGATCGTAGCTATTTTTGATACTTACAGAAATGCAGAAACAGCAGCAAACCAGATTAAAGATCAAGGTTTGCGTACAGCAGACATATCCATCGTTGCTAAAGAAAGAGATGCGGGCAATGCAGGTAATGCAGGAACAACAGCGACCATGGGTGGAATAGGAACTACAGGAGCTGCGGGAACAGCAGGCAATACAACGGGTACCATGGGCACCACTGCCAGGGCAGCCAATGATAATATTTCCGATGGAGTTGTAACAGGTGGTATCCTTGGAGGCTTAGCCGGTTTATTGATCGGAGCAGGAAGTATGATGATCCCCGGGCTAGGCATCATAGCTGCAGCAGGGCCGATTACCGGTCTTTTATCCGGCGCGGTGACAGGGGGAATCGTCGGAGGTCTCATAGATCTCGGGATTCCTGAAAACAGAAGCAAGCAGTACGAAACAGATATCAAGGCAGGAAAAATCCTGTTTAGTATGAAAACAGACGATGATAAAGTAGAACAGATCGGTTCCATATTAAGAAGTAACGGCGCGACCAGTATAGACAGCTATTGAGAAATTGAAAGGGCACCATTAAGGTGCCTTTTTTATGTTCATTATTCTGGTTTTGGGAATCTGAAGTGATACTTGATGGTGTCGGCCCAATCCAATAAACGGTCATCTTCTTTTGGATAGGAACCATAGGTATGGATCAGGTAAGGGACACCTTCTTCATTTCTCTGATCGGATACAATGGCGATGTGTTCATTGCCGGTCCAATAAAAGACAACAAGGTCACCCCCCTGCCATTGAACAAGGTTCTTTTTATCATGAGGCTTTATCTCAGTGGTCAAACTTAGAGCATATTTCTTAAAAAAGGGAACCATGTTTCGAACTCTTCGAAAATCTATGTTTGGATCAGGTTTCCCTTCAACCCGGGGATAATCCTTCATATTCTTTGCAATATCCCGATCGATCATGGTTTTTAAATCATACCCCGCATTCTTGAAGGCTCTACAGACAATATCCGTACATACGGCGATGTTATCCGGAGGATATCCTCCCTGATAATAGTCCACTACATACTCCGGCTTCAGTTCAATTTGTTGCCGGCCGCCCTGGATCAGATCGTCGGCATCTTTGATTCCGTCTCTATCTTTATCGATATCATATACAATTCTATCAATTTCTATTTTGGGAATAGGTACAACACTCTGACTTGGAGAAGATGTAGATTGAGAACTACCGATACTGGACTGAGGGTTTTTATCCTTATTGTCGGAATAGTTTGCTGGAGGATTTTTGGGGGGCGCGTTATTCGTGCGTTCAGACGTGCATCCGGCAATACAAAAGAGGATGGCAACAATTGCAACGGTTCTAAAAGAATTCATGAAGACAACTCCTTGTTTGTGTTGTTTCCTCAACTATATCATCGGAATATCATAAGCGTATCAATGGAATGTAAATAAATTGTAACAACAAAAAAGTTGTAAAAGGGTGTAAAAAAGTCCGACTGGTTAAGCCGGACTTGATTTATTAAATTCAATTATGGCTGAGGCGTAGGTTTGGCTGGAGGAATTTCTGCTTCTCCTGCAGCTGCTGGCTGAGTAGTTCCCTGAGGCTTTGCAGGAGCTCCGGCAACTTTTTTCGTACCCCTCTTGACTGTCTTCTCAAAGGCCTTATAAACACTCCGGTGGAGTTTCTCTTCTTTTACAACCTTGCCATCCTGCTTCACGATTTTGTACGTATCGATGATACAGCCTTTCATTGCATCGTGATCAAGCTTTTCAGTTCCCTCCGGCAGTGTAGGATCATCTACATATTTTGTAGTGGTTGGAGGGTCGATGACCTTAACGGTTTGAGGGTTTATGGTAATGGTTCTTCCAGGAGTTTCATTGGTGCCTTTTACAGAAAAACCAATCTGATTTCCTTTCGTTACCCAACCTTCTATCTTTACAGGCCAGTTGGTTGAATTCTTAAACTTCAAATCCACGTCAGGGTAGGAAACAGCGGCATCTCTGCCATAAGGAACGTAGCCTACAGTAAACATGTGGTTTGTTCTTTCGGTCACATTCATGTCCGAGAAAAGTAATGCATTGTATAAGGTTGTGGATACCTGACAAATACCGCCGCCTATACCAGGGACGATTTTTCCTCCAACATAGGTAAAGGCTGATTTATATCCTCCGGCTTCAGAACGCGGCCCAACAGTACTATTAAAAGAGAATACCTGTCCCGGTAACAGGACCGTTCCATTGATTTTGTCTACCGCAATCCTTATATTGACACCTCTGTTGGCGTCATTCTGATTTCCTGTGTAGAACTGAGTGCTCATGCTTCCCAGGGTATCTTTAAAAAGATTTGCTTGTGCCATTTCTGTTGTTATCTTTGGAGTGATAAACTCGACAGGCAGAACTTTCTGAGAGTTTTCCGCCTTCTCCAGGTCCTGAACGATGGTCTCAAGAGAATTCTTGTCAATGTTCATACCAACGATGTGGGGTACCACGGATACGGCTTTGTCCTTTACTTCAAACTTGGCATCCACGGCTTCCCTGGAGACTTTTTTAAATAAATCGTTGATGTCGATTTTTTTCGGTTCAGTTTTGATTAGAGGTACTTCCAAGTCTCCGCTGCTGCAAGCTGCAATGAGAATTTCAACCTGTTCAAGGAGTTTATCCTTCTCAATCGCTTCACCGTGTTGGCCCGAAACCAGGACGACGTTGTTCGGATTCACTTTGATATCGGCTTCCCGAACCGGAACCACGGTTTTGTCATAAAAAGCTTGTACGGCTTTTTGCGCGCTTTCCTTGTCATATGAATAAGGAACGGTTATTTTGACAGCAGTAGAAGAGGTTTTGATGATTTCAAACAAACGATCAAAGATATTGCCGCTTCTCCCAACTTCAAAAGCTTTGCTTACAGCGGCTGAAGTATCATACTTAACCTTAATTTTTTGATACTCTATCTTTTGAGTTACGTCTTTTGCATGAATAGAAACCACCTGGTTTTTTGCCTTTGCCTGGTAATTCTTCTCTAGAAAATCTGTAAGTTCTTGCCTCGAAAGGCCTCCTACACTGTGTTGGTCGACATATACTCCCTTGTAAACCTTGTCAGACTGCAATACAGTATATGTAATCTGTCCGGCAATGGCCAACATCAAAAGTATAAAAGCGATAAGACTGATCGCGATAATGTTTTTTGACAGTTTTCTTCCTGTCCTTTTTTGTACTTCAGCGTCCATTTTGACACACCTCAAATTATCTTTAGACAAATTTCATCCTATGTTTCATCTAATATAATTAAAACACTTAATCTATTATCGCAATTTTGATTTAAAAACACAATATTTTTTTCCATGTAAGATTATTGCGGCGAAAGTAGATATATATTTACAAAGTGACGAATCCCATGTATAGATCGCGTGCTTAATCAAGAAATAGTGGAAAATCATGCTTAAAAGTATTAATATTTAAGGTAGTCCCCAAAAAATATATCGAAAACGAATATTGAAATTATTTATAAATCAAGGTAGTTACTGTTGAAATCCTGCGAAGTGGTTGCCAGGGAAAGTTAAATTTATCACTTTGCTCGATATAAAAAGATCACTATTTAGCAAAGGATAAGGATTCTTTGCAGCTTTTTGTAATATTATCAAAAACACATCATTGGAGTATTATTTGACTTGGTTATCGGAAGGAGATACAATGAACGGTTTTAATGAGATTGAATTTTATAACATCTGTAAAAAATTCAACGCGGAACCAAAGATGAAGGAAGTTTCCGTTGGATATGATGAGGATACATATTTTAATAAAGTAAAAAAAGCGGTGAATACAGATCGTCGCGGCGAGGTAGTTTTTTGTGTCAAAAGACCGAATGGAAAATATATTGCGATTACCTGTGAGGAATATCCCAAAGGAGTTTTCAGAATTCCCACCGGTGGCCTGGGGCACTCGGAAGATATTGTGGAGGCAGTGTACAGGGAGACCAGGGAGGAACTGGGCCTTGAGGTTGAGATTGTTAAATTTGCAGGTGTGGTAAAGATAAGGTTTGTTCATCGAAAAGAAGAAATCAATTTTTTTTCCTATCTATTTATATTGAAGGAAAAAAGCGGAAGACTTTTGGAAGATGCATCTGATGACGAGGTGAGCGAGGTGCGGGAAGTAGATGTTGGAGGGCTCGAAGAGATCGCGCTTTCACTGAATCGGATTGAAGGAGAATGGAGCGATTGGGGAAAGTTCAGGTATATCACTACCAATGAAATTTATCAAATCCTCAAGGAAGAGGCGTAGTGTCAATGCGGATACTGTTGATGAGCGATTCACACGGAAACACGAATAATATCATAAAGGCAATTAAAAAGAATAAGGATATTGATATAGTGATTCACCTGGGAGATATGCTCAGTGATATCCTAAAAGTCATGGAGGGGAATAAACATATTCGATATGAGTGTGTTCCGGGGAATAATGACTGGGCCAGGGAGTACCCTTCCGAAAAGGTCCTTGATCTGGAAGGAAAAAAGGTCTTTATCACCCATGGACATCACTATAATGTTAAATATGATTATCAAAGAATCATCGTGCGGGGAAGAGCCATTGGGGCAGATGCTGTGTTTTTTGGGCATACGCATATTGCAGAAGAAATGTTCTCTGACGGGATGATGGTTCTGAATCCGGGCAGTATCAGTCTGCCCTCACAATCCAGGATTCCTACCTACAGCCTGATAGAAATAAAGGATGGAAGACTGGTATCCAGGTTTATGGGAATCTAGCTGAAATCACATATTTCCATAAAATGGGTATAAAATAAACTGCTTTTGCTTATACTTTCAATGACAAAAAGTATAAGGAGAGAGTAGAATGCAGTTGGACTCTAATCGAAGCCATACAATAAAAAAAGAACGAAACAGTTTTTTTGAGCGACTTTTTAATTTCAATTTATCAAAATCCAGACCGAGAGAGGAATTACAAGCTCAGTCTGAAGAAGTCAGGGAGCTGATTGAAAGTATCAATAATGCAAAAAGAGAATGGGAGCGTGCCACCAGAAATTTTGAATATGCCGACAGTCAGGAATCCATTGACTACTATACCTATATCATCAAAGCCAATGAAGTCATGTATGAATACCTTTTGAAAAAGGCGAAGGAAAAGGGATTGCGGGTCGAAGTCCTTGAGACAATGGAAGTTACCTACAACAAAAATATGGTCTGATCTGTAATATTTCTTTCACCCGGTATATATAATTTTATATGGGACAACACCATGATTTGCTGTAGTATGATAAAAATACTCGTCAAAGGAGTACTGCAGATGAATTATGGTTGAATCCTAAGTATTTTGTACTGGGGAGACAGGAATGCCTTTGATGAAAGTTATCTTTAGAATCATATATAACGGGATCCTTGGCGGAATAGCCATTGTGCTGTTAAACCTGGGTTTGGGGCTTTTTGGGTATCAACTGGCCCTCAATGTATTTACTGCACTGATAGCAGGATTCCTAGGTTTACCTGGGATCGTGCTGATTGCTTTTCTTCAAAACATGTTCAAGCTGTAGGTTATATTTTGGAAATAGCGATTGCTACTTAGCTATTGAATTTCCGATAGATCCTTACAAAAGGATCTATAAGTAGGAAGGGAAATTCTTTTTCCTTGTCCGCTATCCTTTTAAACACTTCAAAAATACCCTCTTCGAATCTATCAAAGATATCTCATTTTAAATTGTTTATAATCACTAAACTATTAACCATTAGGACTAAATATGCACAATTCTGTATACAAAGAACAAAAGCGTGTGCTTTTTTTCCTTATTTATAGCCACTCTCGTTATCTTCGCTTGACAAAAAATAAACAAAGAAGTATACTTTTAGTTGGGTAAAATATAATACCACCAACTGGTTAATCAAGTGATCCTACTGTTCTTCGTAAGGCAAGTCCAATCAACTGCGTAGCTTTCCCAGGAGGCCGCATCCGGAATGTTGGTCACACTGTTTCTACATAGCAATTGAACCAGGTCTTACGGGTACTGGATTTACGGATAAAGTAACCAAATTATATATTTTAATGTAAAGAGGAGGTTTTGTCACATGGGTAAGGTTGTTGAAATAAGATGGCATGGACGTGGCGGACAAGGTGCGAAAACAGCATCATTGTTGCTCGCGGATGCAGCGTTCAATACCGGAAAGTACATTCAGGGCTTCCCAGAATACGGTCCTGAAAGAATGGGTGCTCCAATCACAGCTTATAACAGAATCAGCGATGAAAGGTTGACTATCCACAGTAACATTTACGAACCAGACTATGTTGTTGTAGTTGATGACACATTAATTACATCAGTAGACGTAACTGCTGGTTTGAAAGAAGACGGTGCAATTATAATTAATACTACAAAATCACCTGAGGAAGTAAGGCCTGCGCTGAAAGGCTACAAAGGGAAGGTTTGTACAATAGATGCAAGAACAATTTCCGTTGATACCTTGGGTAAATATTTCCCTAATACGCCAATGCTTGGAGCTGTTGTTAAAGTGAGCGGTGTTATAGATGAGAAGGTGTTCTTGAATGACATGGTTGAATCTTTCAAACATAAGTTTGCTAAGAAACCAGAAGTTGTTGAAGGAAATGTAAAGGCTCTTGAAAGGTCTATGCAGGAGGTGAAAGGTCTATGAGCAAAAAGGAATTAAAGACAGTTTCCAACACTGTAACCTGGAAGGAAATTACTGAGGGCGGTATTATGCCATACGCAGGTAATGCGCACCTTTTTAAGACTGGTGACTGGCGTTCAATGAAGCCAATCTGGTTGCAGGAAAAATGCAAACAGTGTTTGCTTTGCTTCCCGGTTTGTCCTGATTCATCTATTTTAGTTAATGAGGAAGGCGCAATGACTGGTATCGACTTTGATCACTGCAAAGGTTGCGGTGTTTGCGCAAAGGTATGCCCTTTCAAAGCTATCGACTTTGTTGAAGAAGGTAAGTAAATATTACTTTAGTTTGAAAAATGTTATTTTGTTGAAACGCGCTAATTGTAAAAACTGTATTTTAAAAACTAATTTTTGCAGCGCGTTATAAAGGAGGCGAAGTTTAAAATGGCTATAAGAGAAAGAATGAGTGGTAACGAAGCTATGGCTGTTGCCATGAAACAGATAAATCCCGACGTTGTGGCGGCATTTCCGATCACTCCGTCAACTGAAGTTCCTCAGTACTTCTCAACGTTTGTTGCTGACGGTGTTGTTGATACAGAATTCGTAGCTGTTGAATCAGAGCATAGTGCTTTGTCTGCTTGTGTTGGTGCACAGGCAGCAGGGGGAAGAGCTATGACTGCTACATCAGCAAACGGTTTGGCGCTTATGTGGGAAATACTTTATATCGCAGCATGTTCAAGACTTCCAATCGTAATGGCTTGTGTAAACAGAACTCTTTCTGGGCCTTTGAACATTCACAATGACCACAGTGACTCCATGGGCGCAAGAGATTCCGGATGGATACAGCTCTACTCAGAAAACAACCAGGAAGCATATGACAACATGCTGATGGCAAACAGAATCGGTGAGCACCCAGATGTTATGCTCCCAGTTATGGTTTGCCAGGACGGTTTCATAACTTCCCACGCAATCGAAAATCTTGAACTTCTTGAAGATGATAAGGTTAAAGCATTCGTTGGAGAATACAATCCAAAAGAATATCTTTTGAATAAAGAAAATCCAATATCCGTTGGTCCTCTTGATTTACAAGCACATTGCTTCGAGCATAAGAGACAGCAGGCTCAGGCTATGATGAATGCTAAAAAGGTAATTCTTGAAGTATCAGCAGAATTTGCTAAATTGACAGGAAGAAGCTACGGCCTCTTCGAAGAATATATGACTGAAGATGCAGATGTTTGTATGGTAGTGTTGAACTCTACTGCAGGTACTGCTAAATATGTTGTTGACCAATACAGAGCAGCAGGCAAAAAGGTTGGCTTGATCAAACCAAGAGTATTCAGACCTTTCCCAGTTGATGAATTAACAGCTGCATTATCCAAGTTCAAAGCAATTGCTGTTATGGACAAAGCTGACAGCTTCAATGCTGCTGGTGGTCCACTCTTCACAGAAATAACTAGCGCTATGTTTGGAAAAGGTGTTGTTGCGCCTAAGGTAATTAACTACATCTATGGTTTGGGCGGAAGAGACGTAAGATCAGGAGATCTTGAAATTGTTTTCAATAAATTATTAGAAATCGCAAGCACAGGTAAAGTTGATTCAGTTTACAACTACCTGGGCGTAAGAGAATAGGAGGTGCGGTAATGGCTTACAATTTAAAGGAAGCTGCTAAGAAACCGGAAAGACTTACCGGTGGTCATAGATTGTGTGCAGGATGCGGTGCGCCTGTAGTAGTAAGACAGATCCTCAGAGCATTAAAACCAGAAGATCATGCAGTAATCGGTAGTGCAACAGGATGCTTGGAAGTATCTACTTTCCTTTATCCTTACACAGCTTGGAAAGATTCCTTCATTCACAATGCGTTTGAGAACTCAGCTGCATCTATAGCTGGTGCTGAAGCTGCTTATGTAGCAATGAAAAGAAAAGGAAAAGCAAAAGACGAAACCAAATTCATCGCATTCGGTGGAGACGGCGGAACATATGATATCGGTTTACAGGCTCTTTCCGGCGCTATGGAAAGAGGACATGATATGCTTTATGTTTGCTACGACAACGGAGCATACATGAATACTGGTATCCAGAGATCATCAGCTACTCCAAAGTATGCTGATACGACTACATCACCAGCAGGTAAGAAGATTCCTGGTAAGATGCAGACAAGAAAAGACCTTACAGAGATTATGGCTAACCACCATCTTCCATATGTATGTCAGACTGCAGCAATCGGAAACATGAAAGACCTTTATGAAAAGGCTGAAAAAGCTCTTTACACAAAGGGTGCTACATTCATGAACGTATTGGCTCCATGCCCTAGAGGATGGCAGTATAATACTCCTGACTTGATGGAATTGAACAAGCTTGCTGTTGAGACTTGCTACTGGCCATTGTATGAAGTTATTGATGGTAAATACATCATTAACTACAAGCCAAAGAACAAGCTCCCTATCAGAGACTTCTTGAAGGTTCAGGGAAGATTCAAGCACCTCTTCAAGGCTGGAAACGAATATATGATCGAAGAAATCCAGGCTGAAGTTGACAAGAGATGGGAAGCTCTCTTGAAGCTTGCTGGAGAAGAAGCTTAATATTAGTTATAAAACGGGGTGTCTCAAAAGTAATTTGAGGCACCCTATTTATTTTCGCTAATCTTTAGTATTTCTCTGCGGTCTTAAAGAGAAACAGGTATATGAATATTCTTCCCGATCAATGTAAAAGCTTAAAAAAAGAAATTAACAGGGGCTGGTGGCTTGCGAACGGCGAAAAAGTCTTCCTTAGCATTAATTATGATACTAACAGTAGCTCTTGTGCTCAGATTGGCGCTCATCTTCAAATATGGGAATTTGCTTACTCTGGACAGTGATGATCTGAATTACATCAAAAGCGCAGTTTATTTACTAAGAAGCGGACTCTTGACCTATCAGAGCTATCACGAACCTACAGTATATATCATGCCCGGCTACCCTGCTTTTCTAGCCTTGATATTCAAAATCTTTGGCAGCGAAAGTGATGGAATTCAAGCTATCAGGATCATTCAAGCAATCATTAGTACGGCAACCATTCTTATCGTTTATTTGATGGCAAAAAGGCTTTTCAACAGTCCTGCTGCGATCCTCTCAGCTGCTTTTTTGGCAATATATCCGCCGAATATGACAACCGCTGGCTTTCTCATGACAGAGACAATATTTACATTCCTATTGTGCTTGTTGATTTATAGTTCAATTTTATGTGTTTCGGAACCAAGTGTTAAAAAGTTTGTTTTCCTCGGAGCCTTTTTGGCTGTAGTTACCTTATTCAGGCCAACCATTGCGATGTATCCGGCTTTGCTTTTCATATACTTGCTCATCTCACATCGTATGAAAGTTGGGATGCTGATCAAGCAGGGAGCTGTAATGATTTTAAGCTTTTGTATCATCATGAGTCCCTGGTGGATTCGGAACTATATCGAGTACGCAACCTTCATTCCACTCTCGGCTTCAAGTGGGAATCCTATGCTTCAGGGAACCTATATACACTATAGGCAGACGCCGGATAACATCACCTATTACAAGTTAGGCAAAGATGCCTTCGAAACGGACCAAAACGAGGTAGAGACCGCAAAAAAAAGAATAAAGGAAGGCTTTAAAAAAGACTTCTGGAGTTACTTGCAATGGTATACTATTGGAAAAACACGGTATTATTGGGGGACTATCTTTTACTGGAAGGAATTCGCCGGGATATCCCAATATCACGTTCTTGCACTTCATTATATGATACTATCCGGCTTTTTTGGGATGGGAATATTAATTCTGACTAATTATAAAGAGCATTTGCTGCCTATATTGACCATCTTGTACTTCAACGCTGTGCACTGTGTGTATATGGCTTTTGACAGATACGCTTTCCCTGTGATACCTGTGATGACAATGTATAGCGCATACTTCATGATTTACGTGCATAAGACTCTCCTGATATCCAATGGAAGAATAGAATACAAGCCTGGTTGACATTGATGCATAATTTTGCTTTCAAAATTCTACATGCCGAGGGAGTCACATATAATATACATAGGTAATGCTTTACAGCTTGCAAAAAATCATGATGAGAAAAGGTTGAACGGGATACCTTTATTTGCTGCTGTATTCATCAGCATTGGGGCTGCCTGTCATAAACTCCCTTTGGGGATCACCGCCACCGGCACATAGTTTACGTGAAAGACAGAAAGACAAGATTTTAGGCGGAGGTTTAACATGCTTGAGTTTGATAAACTAGTTCTGGCAAAATATAGCTTTGAGGTAAAAAACATTTTGCCTTTCAGAGACGGATACATCCTGGCCACATCCGAAGGTAGAAAATTTCTCAAAAGAGTGATTCAACCGGAAGGAAGAATCCTGTTCATCCATGGAGCCAAGGAACATTTATATAAAAACAATTTTAAAAACATCGACCGATATGTTTGTACGATGGAGGGAAATCCTTTTGTAAAGAACGATACGGAAATGTATACGGTTTGTGATTTTGTTGAGGGGATCGAATGCAATTTTGACAGCAGAAATGATATTGCCGGAGCCTCCAGGCTTCTTGCACAGATGCATAAGGCGTCCAAGGGGTATGAAAGTCCTTCGGATAATATCGCAAGGAGTGATTTGGGGCGACTGCCCCAGTATTTCACCAAAAGGCTGGACGAAATCAAGAAACTAAAAAAGGTAGCTAAACGCGGAAAAACGAAATTTGACTACCTGTTTCTTGAACACGTGGACTATTTTTTTAAGATCGGAGAACATGCAATAGAGCAGATTTCAGGAAAAACTTACGAAGAAGTTGTTGAAGAGGTAAGAAAGGAAAAATCCTTTTGTCACCATGATTATACCCATCACAACCTGATGCTGAGAGACGGAAAGATGTATGCCTTGAATTTCGATTTTTGCTGCTATGAATTGAAAACTTATGATGTTGCAAACCTTCTCAGGCGAAAAATGAGAAAATGTAACTGGGATGTCAATGAAGCAAAATTCATTATTGATCAATATATGCGGGTAGAACCTCTCTCGGAGAAAGACATCTTTGTTCTGAAAGTCATGCTGCAGTTCCCTCAGAAGTTGTGGCGGGTTGTCAATAAGTACTACAACAGCAAGCGCAGCTGGTCGGAAAAAAGCTATATTTCGAAGCTTCAGGAGGTCGTTGATGAGATTGAGTACCACAGAGAGTTCATGAACAAATTTGATTCAATTCTGTAGGGACAGTCAATTCTATCTACCTTGGATGCAAGGGTGAAAGATTGTTTTCAAATTACATGACTAGAAAAGTGAATGATAAAAGGGGTGGACAGGAATGTCCACCCCAAAATATTTCTAAAAAGTACGTTGAAGAAAAACGACGATTAAAATAACCCTGTAATGATGCCATCCTCACTGATATCGATCTTTTCCGCAGCTGGAACCTTGGGCAGACCGGGCATCGTCATGATTTCACCGGTAATGGCCACAATAAAGCCGGCCCCGGCAGAAAGCTTGATTTCTCTTACGGTGATATCAAAGCCAGCTGGCCTTCCAAGCAAGGAGGGATTATCTGAGAGAGAATACTGAGTCTTTGCCATACAGATGGGCAGCTGATCCATCCCCATCTCCTCAATCTTCTTAATGGCCTTATCTGCGGCTGGAGTATAGGCTACTCCCCTGGCACCATAAATCTCCTTCGCAATGATTTCAATCTTTCCCCTGATCGGCAGTTTTTCATCATATAGGGGTTTGAAGTTAGATGGCTGGGAATCGATCATTTCAACAAGTTTTTCCGCTAATTCCACTCCGCCTTCGCCGCCTTTGGCGAAAACCTGAGAGAAGGCAACAGGGACGCTTTTTTCATTGCAAAAATCTTTTACAAAGGCAACCTCGTTGTCGGAATCTGTATCAAAGTGATTGATGGCGACAATCACAGGTACACCAAATTTTTTCAGATTCTCAATATGCTTTTCAAGGTTTACAATTCCTTTTTTCAACGCTTCAAGATTTTCCGGCTTCAACTCATCTTTTCGCAGTCCACCGTTGTATTTAAGTGCTCGAATGGTTGCCACCAGAACAACAGCATCGGGTTTAAGGCCTGCATATCTGCATTTGATATTGAAGAACTTCTCTGCACCCAGATCGGCACCAAAACCGGCCTCTGTAATTACATAGTCCGCGAGCTTCAAAGCGTATTTTGTAGCAGTTACACTATTGCAGCCGTGAGCGATATTGGCAAAAGGACCTCCATGCATTAAGGCAGGAGTATTTTCCAGGGTCTGAACCAGGTTTGGCTTGATGGCATCCTTCAAAAGCAGTGTCATGGCGCCGTCGACTTTAAGGTCCTTGGCAGTGATCGGGACTCCTGTATAACTATAGCCAATGATGATTTTCCCAAGGCGCTCCTTCAGATCCATCAAGTCAGAAGCCAGACAGAGAATGGCCATAACTTCGGAGGCAACCGTGATGAGAAAACCGTCTTCACGGGGAGTACCATTGGCTTTACCGCCCAGTCCTACGATAATGTTTCTTAAGGCACGGTCATTCATATCCATGGCACGCTTCCAAATGATTTGACGCGGATCAATTCCCAGGGAATTGCCTTGCTGAATGTGATTGTCGATGGCGGCAGATAATAAGTTGTTTGCAGTCGTAATGGCGTGCATATCCCCGGTAAAGTGCAAATTGATATCTTCCATGGGGACCACCTGTGCGTATCCTCCGCCTGCGGCACCGCCTTTAACACCCATTACAGGACCCAGGGACGGTTCTCTCAATGCGATAACTGCTTTTTTCCCAATCTTGGACATTGCCTGCCCAAGACCTACGGTAGTGGTTGTCTTTCCCTCACCGGCAGGAGTAGGGTTAATCGCTGTTACAAGGACCAACTTTCCGTTTTTACGATCTTTCAGTCGTTCCCATAAGGTTTGGGTTAGCTTGGCTTTATATTTCCCGTAGAGTTCAAGTTCATCATCGGAGATATCCAGGGCAGCAGCAATCTGACTAACAGGCTGCATTTTACAGCCTTGAGCGATTTCAATATCCGTTAGCATTGAAGGTAACCTCCTTAATTTGTATATATCATAAGACATTGTCCAAAAATCCACGTATATTTCACCATAAGATTATATCCTTTTGGAGCAGTAGATTTCAACCTTAATTTTGTTCACATAAAAAATCTCAGACACATATTATATACTACAAACAACGCATAGAAGGTGATTTTTATGGGCGAACTGAGGATTGGAGATGTGGTTGCCAGGAAATCCTACGGGATGGATATCATGTTTAAGGTTGCAGATATCAAAAACGACGGAAACAGGAAAATCGTTGTCCTCAAGGGGATTTGTTACAGAATAGAAGCAGATGCGCCTGAAGAGGACCTGGTGGTACAGTCGGAGCAGGATATCAGCCACCACAACATGGAAATGAGCAGAAAGATCGATCGAAAGTTCAGGCAAATGGCCATGTCCAGTCAAATGGGATATCAAAAAAAGTAATGATTAGGAATACTCCAAAAGAAAAGATCGGCAAATTTACCAGAGCAGGAAAAGTACTTCATTTGGATGGGGACAAAGACTATTTGGATATCTGCATTGAGCAGTATAAAAAGCTCGGCATAGAGGCTGTGGGGATCAGCATTACGGAGAAAGACCAGGCAGGGGCTGTGTACGATCTGCTTCAGGAGCACAAGCCGGACATTCTTGTCCTGACGGGTCATGACGGCATGATCAAGGGCGAGTCAAATTATCAGAACATAGATAACTATAGAAATTCGAAGCATTTCATTGAAGCTGTAAAAGAAGCAAGACGCTATGAAAAAAACCCTGATAGTTTGGTAATTTTTGCGGGTGCATGCCAATCACTGTATCATCAAATAATAGATGCAGGCGCCAATTTTGCCAGCGCTCCGTATAGGGTTTTAATCCATGCACTGGATCCGGTTTTAGTTTGCCAGAAAGTGGCCCTGACAAGTATTGAGAAGGTGCTTGATCCGATGGACATCGTTGGAAATACTATTACAGGATATAAAGGAATTGGCGGGGTTCAAACCCGTGGGAAATATAGAATTGGCTATCCGGTAGAGCCATTCAAATAAGTGTAAAAACAAAATAGTACTTGACATAATTAAATTTCCCTTGTTATAATATATATTTTTTTGACAAACTGTATTACCTATGATATAATAATTCCAAACTGAAGATGAGGTGATGTAATGATTGACAAAGGTGATCTGTTTCAGATAAAGAAAGACATTGAAACCTGTATTGGCGAAAAGGTTCAGCTCAAAGCCAACCGGGGAAGAAAGAAAGCCATTATTAGAGAAGGAGTAGTTGAAAACACCTATCCCAGCATCTTCGTAGTAAAGTTTGAAAACGATTATGACACAACAAGACGAGTATCATACAGCTACACGGACGTTCTTACGAAAGCAGTAGAACTGGTGGTATGCAAAGACAATAAAAGGATTCAGGTTAGCTGATGGTGTTGATGAATAAAAATTTTCTCTATAAATAAAACAGCCGCATAGAATAATATGCGGCTGTTTTATTGTTATTAAAGATAAAAATTGCTGTGTTTGACTGAAAACATATTTATATTTCCCAGGTTCTATTTTCGACTCCTTGTCAATATATATTACTTAGTAATACTTGTATGAGAAAAGCAAGGGGAGGATATAGTATGTCTCTGGAACTTGTGAGGGAGACCATCAAGGTCAACCGGGTAATATCAAAGGATTCAACGCAGACAATTGTTGAGAATGATATAATTGTGCCGGATACAAAACCGGATATTTCAAGGATATTGCTTTTTGACGGGGAAGTGGTTGTCAATAATACACAGATAACAAGGGACAAAGCTTTGATTGACGGATCTTTGAATTATAAGATATTGTATCTGTCGGATGACGAAGAGCAGCGTATAAAGAGCATTAATTCCAGCACAAACTTTTCCCAGTCAATTGATATTGGCGAGGCGGATCCGGGATTCAGGTGCATTGCAAAATGTGACATCGAGCATATAGATTACGGTATCGTAAACAGCAGGAAAGTGAATGTGAAGACTATCGTCAAAGCGGATTATAAGATTGCTTCCGAGGGAGAACAGGATATCGTCAATGACCTGAGAGGAATTGATGATGTGCAGACCCTGAAAAGCGGCACAAGCTTGAACTGCTATGTAGGTTCCGGTGAAGGCACCTATACGGTCAGTGAAAGCATGGAGGTTCCTGCAGGTAAGCCACCTGTTAAAGAGCTGCTCAGAAGTGATATTAAAGTAACGGGAAAAGACTATAAAATCACCGACAATAAGGTGGTTGCCAAGGGCGAACTGAATGTTTCCATGCTTTATATCGGCGACGATGAAACCCGAAGCATTCAATTCATGGAGCATGAAATACCGTTTACCCAACTCATTGATCTGAATGGTGTGAGTGAAGATTCTGTTTGCAGGGTTGATTTTAAAGTCATGGATTCCAAGCTGGAAGCAGGAGAAGACAGTGACGGTGAATTAAGAACTGTTCATGGAGATATCGTCCTTGGGGTGATGGTAGAGGGCTATGAAAAGAGAAACGTTGAACTGGTGGAAGATGCCTATAGTACCGGTATGGCCATCAACCTCGAAAAGGAAGTTTTCGTGATGGAGGAGGCGGTGGCAGAGAACCGGAGCCAGGTAGTTCTTAAAGATACCGTCGCCATCAATGAGGAAAGTCCGGAAATCGCAGAGGTATTTAACGTTCTTTGCAAACCAAGTTTGTCGGAATATAGAGTTCTGGAAGATAAGCTTGTTCTGGAAGGCTCGGTGTTCAATAACGTGCTGTACCTTACAAACCGTGAGGAAGAACCTGTATACTGCCATCAACAGGAGATCCCCTTCAAACAGAACATAGATATCAAAGGAATAAAGCCCGAAATGGCTTGCGAGGTAGCACTGGATATCGATCACTGCAACTATAGCATGGTTTCCTCCAGCGAAGTTGAAGTAAGATTGGTGATCGGTGTGGATCTGCGATTTGTCAATCAAGTGAAAGTTCCGCTGATTGTAAAGGCTGTTGAGCAGCCGCTGGATGAATACAGGATCGCTTCCCAGCCAAGTCTTGTCATCTATTTTGCTCAGCCGGGGGATAACTTGTGGAAGGTTGCAAAGAGATATTATACGACGATTGAGGATATAAAGAGAGTCAATAACCTTGCAGAAAAGGAACATCTGGCAGTAGGCCAGCAGCTGATTATCCCCAGAAAAAGCAAGGCTTAAGAAAAGTTTACATTGTATTAAAAAGTGAATATTCTAAAAAATGAAGTGCTTGAAATTTAGATTTCAAGCACTTTTTATTGAAAATGGAATGTATTTTGTATATAATATATGCAGTACAAACTATCTTTTTACTGATAAAGCGGGATAGTAATTAAGGAGCCTTATGAACTCTTTGGAATTGAAAGCAAGGGCAAAAATCAACTTGTCTCTGGATGTATTACGAAAAAGGCCCGATGGATATCATGACTTGCGAATGATCATGCAGACCATCGAGCTGCATGACAAGGTTGGGCTCGAAGTTATTGAAGCCGGGATTGAGATACGGTGCGATCATCCGTCCATTCCTTTGGGGAACAGTAATATTGCATATAAAGCAGCAGAACTTTTAATCAATGAATATAAAATCAGCAAAGGCGTCAGGATCAGGATTGAAAAGAATATTCCTGTTGCAGCTGGACTGGCTGGAGGCAGCACGGATGCTGCGGCGGTTCTAAAGGGAATGAACCGTATTTTCTCTCTGGGGTTAAGCAGGACGGAATTAATGGCTCTGGGGAAAAAGATTGGAGCAGATGTTCCCTATTGTATCAGAGGGGGCACCATGCTGGCAGAAGGGATTGGGGAAGTGCTGACTGAACTTCCTGCCTTCCGTGGAGTTAGCATTGTTCTGATTAAACCAAGAATTGATGTATCCACCGCCTGGGTATATAAAAGCCTGAATTTTGACAACATCGATACCAGGCCAAATACTTCGCTGCTGATGGACGCGATTAGAGAAAACAAACCGGATATCCTTGCCCAAAACATGGCGAATGTACTGGAAACGGTAACCATCAAGGAATACGGTATCATTAATATAATAAAAGAAAAGCTCATGGACCTGGGGGCCATGGGCAGCATGATGAGCGGAAGCGGGCCCACCGTCTTCGGAATTTTCCGGGACGAGCAGGCGGCACAAAAGGCTTTCAGTGCATTAGACAAGAAGGATTGGGACTGTTTTATAACAAAAACGATTTGTGAGGAGTGATAAGCATTGGCAGGTAAATTATCCAAAATCAACTTAAATGATTACAAACCTTTAAGAGAGGTCATATTCAATACATTAAGAGAGGCCATCATCGTAGGGGAATTGAAACCCGGGGAAAGATTGATGGAGGTTCAGCTGGCTGAAAAAATGGGAGTTAGCCGGACCCCGGTCAGAGAGGCCATAAGAATGCTTGAGCTGGAAGGACTTGTAAACATGCTTCCAAGGAAGGGCGCCCATGTAGCAGAGCTTTCTGTCAAGGACATTATGGATGTCCTTGAAGTTAGAGCATCTTTGGACGGCTTGGCAACAGCGCTAGCTGCAAACAGGATCACAGAGGAAGAGATCAAAAGCTTGAAGCATGTACAAAACCAGTTTGCAAACTATGTAGAGAAGGAAAACCTTCAGGGGTCCATTAAAAAGGACGTAGAATTTCACGAAATTATCTACCGTTCTTCAAGAAATGATAAACTGATTCAAATAGTCAACAACCTCAGGGAACAGGTTCAACGCTTCAGAGTCATTTACCTGAAGGATTATGTAAGTCCAAAGGAACTGATCAAGGAGCATGCGGAGATTGTAGACGCCATTACAAGCAAAAATGCCAGCTCGGCGCTGGCGGCTGCTGAAAAGCATATCAGAAACCAGGAGAATGCCATTATCAAGTCTTTAAAAACTTTAAGATAATTTTAAAACAAACAGAAAGGAAGCAGGCCGGAAGCCTGCTTCCTTTCTGTTTATTGTATTACTTCATAGCCCATGGATGAGATTGTTTTTCTTATATCCGCAGGCTGAATGTTTGAAGCATCATATCCGATGGTTACGGTTTGGCTTTTCATATCCACAGACACATCTTGTACTCCGTTCATAGATTTCAGACCCTCCTGGATCTTGTTGGAGCATATACTGCAGGATAAAGACGGAACATTAAAGACTGTAGTATCCATAAATTCCTCCCGGATTGAATTTGTTCAAATTTTCTTACGTCTATTAGGTTGTCATCCGCTTCAAATTTTATTCCCGGGTAGATCTGTGAGTAATTTTCGAAAAAGAGACCATACTATCAGTTGAAATTGGTATAAAAACAATGAAATCCGAAGATAAAAAGTATGAATGTTTTGAACAGGGAGCCGTTGAAGCCCAAAAAGACAAATAGGCGAAAAGCTGTGGTAGGAATATTTCTTATTGCTTTTATGGCAAGAGGCTTGTTTTACATGTTCTTTTTAAAGTATGATCCGGGGGCTTTTTCAAGATATGGGGATTGCGGAAACTATATCAATGCTGCAAAAAATATGCTGAACTACGGGGTTTTTTGTGAAGTGAGTGTGATTCCGCCTTACCCGGGGATATTCAGGACTCCGGCGTATCCTGCGCTGATAGCATTGATCTATTCCCTTACGGGATATTCCGATGCGGTTGTGGTTTTTACGCAGATCATCCTTAGTTCACTGACCTGTGTGATGGTTTATCTCATTGCGTCCAAGTATGCGTCCAATACTGCTGCAGTTTTGATGTCTGTGATACTTGCAGTTGACATTGTCTCCATAAAAAGTACCAATGAGATTATGACGGAGACTTTATTTACCTTTGTCATTATGATTTTGGTAGCGGTATTTACTGACTTTATTGAAAAATGCAGAAAGCATGGAATTGTTCTCGCGGGAATTTTATGTGGTATCGGGGCACTTGTAAGGCCGATCCTTCTGTACTTTTTCCTGTCGGTTCCGATTCTGCTGGCCTATTACTTCAAAAGAGACAAAAGAAGGATCGTCACGTACTCTGTTTTATTTATTTTCACTTATGCGATGTTTGTTGTTCCCTGGATCTACCGCAATCTAAGCGTGGGATATAGAGGATTTGCGGCAGTCCAGGAAGTGAATATTTATATTTATAAAGCTGGCTGGATCGAGCAGAGGCTAATGGGTACACCGGATATCGATTATATTGATTTTGACGGTCAGTATGCAAAGGTATACGAGATTTTGGCAAAGCGGGGTATTAGCAACACTCCATATAATAGGGCAAAGCTATACAAGGAATTGGGAATGAAGACCTTGCTTGAAAACCCGCTCCTTGCATTAAAGTATCAGCAGATCTATACAGCCAGAGTTTTTACTTCTCTTGGGGCGGAGTCGGTTTTATCCCATATACAAAAGTTTCTGCCGGGAATCATTAAACCAGCAGTATGGGTACTTGTCATAAATTTCTATAAGGCTTTGCTGTGGGGATCATACTTTTTGTTTGTGATCGGGGTTTTCAGCAGGAAATCATGGGATGAATCCCGGGGAATGATCTTCATTCTTGCTTTGTTTGCCTACCTGGCAGTCTTGTCCGGAGAATGGGGTGCGGAAAGCAGATTTAGAGTACCCTTGATGCCGTTGATTCTAGTGATATCTGCTATAGGTGTGGATAGAATCCTCCATCCTATAATAAAATTCTGGAATTTAAAAACTAAATCAAAGGAGATTCAATAATGAAATTGAAGCATCGGTTTGTACAATTATCAAAGAATGACTTTCTGATACAATTTTTGAAATATTCCGTTGTCGGGGGAATTGCTGCTGGTGTGGATATCTCACTATTTTACACACTTACAGGTATGCTGAGCGTCAATCATTTGCTTTCTAATATCGGTTCATTTACTGCCGGTTTATTGGTAAACTACTTTCTTAGCAGGGAATGGGTATTCGGACAACAGCAGCATCATATGAGCAGGGATTTTACGTTGTTTGCAATCATTGGCGTCCTTGGCTTGCTTCTCAGCAACCTGATTTTATTTGTTCTGATAGATTGTGGATTGCTTCAGGGATTGTTTCCTTTTGCCGGAAGCAATGTCATCAAGGTGGCCGCCAAGTTGACCTCCGTTTTTATTGTTCTTTTTTGGAACTTTATCGCAAGAAGAAAGATCGTTTTTCACCCTGCAAGATCTTAAAATGTAGGTTTATAGGAGCAAAAAATTATGTTAACAACTATTAGGAAACATTGAATATAGGTTAATATAATGGTTGTGCTTAGAAGGATTAATGATCACGATGTTAATTAAAGTACTCGTAGCAAGAAGAGCTTTTAAATATTAAATCATTTATAGTCAGAAATTTTTGTTTTGAAAGCAAGATATTTTGGTATATAAATGTTGAGTGAGGTCGAAACAAGTAAAATTTTAAGGAAGAGGGCAACAAAAAAGCCATTTTATGTTGTGAATGGAAGAGGGCTGTGATAAAATATAATACATCAATAGTATATTTTCTTTAGTAATTCCAAAAAGTTATTTGTTCATTCCTGGGTTAATCATTCCTAACTCGATTCACTCAGAAAAAATTCACAAGGAAACAATTGTATAGCTAGTAATTCTGGAAGATTCCTTTTTCTTAAAAAGATCAGCTTTATTGAACTAAAACTACTTCAATTAATCAGGATAGCTTTAATTTCTGAACAGTCAATTTTTTGCAATAGGGTAATGCTATCCGTTGATGAAACTTTAAAGGGTATTGTTTTACATAAAGTCATCTCTTGATCCATAGATTTTTCGATCCCATATATATCGCGCAAAAGCTTTTATATTTTAATATTTTTTCGCTTGTATTACCTTGATGTATATCGCAATAATCAGTTCTTCCGATGGTTTTTCATTATTGCGATTGATATAGGATCATCTCTTAATATACTCTGGCAGTTGAATATCTGGCAATGGAACCAGTTGACTTCTGCTTGAGCACAGTGCACTGGAGTACTTTACTTAAGGTGACTCTATTCACGTGAAAAGCAGGAAAGGAAAAAAGTATGCCATCATGTAAAATCACTATGAATTCCACTTTCGAAGATGTAGATAAAACGGTAGAGCAGGTTTTGGTGTTTGTAAACAAAAGGTGCGGCATTTCGGATCATCATATAGAATTTATAACCAATTTTGTACTGAGAGAATTACTGAACAACGCAGTTGAACACGGAAATGGTCTCACCGAGGAGAAAAAAGTTACCTGTGAAGTGTCTTATGTTGACAAAATGCTGCACCTGGACATTGCTGATGAAGGCAGCGGATTTGATATCAGGGAGATACTGGAACGGCAAAGTCAGGAAGCAATAGATGGGACCCGGGGTAGGGGGATTGAGATGATCAGGAGAATAGGGTTTGTACTGGATTCAGCGGGAAACCATATTACCGCACATCTGAACATGGACTCCATGAAGAAATAAAAATAATGGCTGACTTTAGTGAGAAAAGGTCTGGGGGAAAGCAGCCGACATATCATATTAAGCGACCATTGGAATTGAGGAGGGATCACTTTGGAACGTACTATTCTTGAAAATAACCTTGTTCTGACACCTGAATCAGATATCGTATCGAGTAAAGTGAAGGAACTTGTAGAAGCCGCCAAAAAGCATATGAATACGGAGGAAAAGTATCAGGGCGTTATACTGAACCTGGGGAAGGTCAGTATGATCGATTCAATAGGGATTACTTTCGTTATAGGTTTATACAAGAGTGCTTCCAATATGGGGAAAGGGTTTAAAGTCTCAGGATTGAACACTGATATAAAGCAGCTTTTTGGGATCATGAGACTGGATCAGGTTTTTGAAATTGAAGCTACACAGATTGTATGAAAGAAATTACGCAGAAGAATGTCCAGCCTATGAAATCAGAGAATGAGATTTCGCAATAACAGACATAAAGCACAGAAGGTCTATTATAATGCAATTGTGTGACAGAGCGTTTAGCTAAGAGGTGAGGAATAAATGCTGCAAAATGAGGAGTTTATACAGGAATTTGTGGAAGAAGCCATGACCCATGTGGAGAGTGTGGAGGCGGGTCTTTTAAAACTGGATGCGGAAAAAAGCGATCTGAATGAGATCAATACGATCTTTCGAGCCATTCATAGTGTAAAGGGAACTGCCGGTTTTTTTGGATTGAAGAAGATCGTCGAGCTGTCGCATTCCATGGAGAACATCCTTGGGGAGATACGAAACAGCAGAATGGGAATCAACCGGGAAATCATCGATTTACTCCTTGCTTCCAACGATTGCCTTAAAGGTATGATCGAAAATGTGGCAAACAGTGAGGAAACAGAGATTTTCGAGTATATATCAAAACTGTCCATATTGCTAAAGGGCGAATCTATATCAAAAGTACAGGAAAATGCAGCACCTCAAGACATAAACAAGGAAAAAGCTCCGAAAAAAGCCGTTGAGGCTGCGATGATCCAGGACGGGATCAAACACGGACACAAACTGTTCAAAGTTCGCATTAAAATGAATGAGGATTTGGGGACAAAGGAAATCAGCCCTGTTCAATTCTTTAAGAAAATTCAATCCATCGGAAATATCGTAGAGTCCAATACGGACATCAGCCATATAGGAACACTGGATGATGTGGCAGATGCGGAAATTTACTTTACCTTTCTGTTTACAACAGTCCTTGAAAAAGCGCTGCTGCCAATCGCCCTTGAAATTCCGGAAGATCATGTTGAAGAACTGGATCCATCTACAAAAGCCGAAGACTTTCTGAAGATTGTTGCTGAAGCAGCTGCGGCAGAAGCTGCCACGGAAAAAGTTGAGCCGCCTGCAGTAAAGGAAGAAAGCGAGAAGGAGACTGCTCAAGCAAAGACTCAGAACATAGTTGTTGAAGACAGTATCCGCGTTCATGTTTCCTTGCTCAATAATCTTTTGAATCTTGCCAGCGAGATGGTTTTGGGAAGAAATCAACTATTAAGGGCCATGGAAAGACATAGGAAGGAAATACCCGGAGTAGATCCGATCCTTCAAAATATTGACCGCATCACTACGGAACTGCAGGAAAAGGTCATGCAAACCAGAATGCAGCCGATTGCCAACGTTTTTAACAAGTTCCCGAGAATCATCCGGGATTTGTCTAAAAAGCTGGGTAAGGAAATCCAACTGGAGCTTCAGGGAACGGATGTAGAATTGGATAAATCTATTATTGAAGCGCTGGGGGATCCTTTGACGCACCTGGTCAGGAATGCTGCGGATCATGGTCTTGAAACCCCTGAAAAAAGAGAAAAGCAGGGGAAACCCAGGATAGGAATAATATTGCTGAAAGCATATCACGAAGGCGGATATGTCAACATCGATGTCGTTGACGACGGTGCAGGGATCAATCTCGAGTACATCAAGAAAAAAGCTTTGGAGAAGGAGCTGGTTTCAAAATCCGATGTTGCTCTGATGAGCGAACAGGAAGCTTTACAGCTGCTCTTTAAGCCTGGTTTTTCCACAGCAGAAAAGATCACCGATGTCTCCGGACGGGGTGTCGGTATGGATGTGGTAAGGACAAACATAGAGAAGCTTGGAGGTACTATTGAGATTTTTACAAATCTTGGGGAGGGTACTACTTTCAGGCTTCTCTTGCCCCTTACCCTTGCCATCATCCCTTCGCTGATCGTAGAAGTGGAAAAACAGAAGTTTGCACTGCCCCAGGTTAACCTGCAGGAAATTGTCCGAATCAAGCCCAGTGATGCATCAAGAAAGATCGAATATATACACAATTCTGAAGTATTAAGGCTTAGGGGAAGGCTATTGCCAATCGTACACCTTGCAGATGTGCTGGGGTTGAAAAGAACCTATATTGATCCTGAAACCGGTGAAAGAAAAGAGGAAAAGAGGAAGTCACTCTTCGACCAAAGACGTCAGGCATTCCAGGAAAAAGACCTGGAGTTGGATCCTCTGGAATGTCGCCGGAGGGATGACGCCAATATCATCAGGATATTGGTACTGAAGATCGGTTCCAGGAAGTTTGGGATCGCAGTGGATGCAATTCACGGAAGCGAAGAGATTCTGGTAAAGCCTCTTCCCAAGTTTGTTAAAGACTGTAAGTGCTATTCCGGCGTTACCATCATGGGAGATGGGAAAACAGCGATGATTCTGGATCCTGAAGGAATTATCGGCAAGGCAAATCTGAAGTTTGTAGAAGAGCTGGACAGGAAAAGCGAGCATGAAATCAGCCTGGCGGAAGAAAGTATGAGAGAGCAGCAGAACTTACTGCTGTTTAAGTGCTCCGGGCCTGAGACCTTTGCTATTGACCTGTCTATGGTATCCAGGGTTGAAGAAATCCGGCCGGAGGCGATAGAAACCATAGGCGATAAGGAATACATCAAATTCCGCGGAGATTCATTAAGAGTCATTCGGCCTGAGGATTTCCTGCCCGTAGCAAGGATCAGCAAACAGAAAGAAAAATACTATGTCATTATTCCGAAGCTGGTAAAACACCCTATCGGAATTTTGATCGAGAATATCGTGGATACCATGCAGACAAGCATCAAACTGAATCAGGAGGATATCAAGCATCATGGACTGATTGGGTCAACGATTCTGAATGATACCATTGTCCTTCTGGTGAATATTTATGAGATATTTGAGAAGGTCGACCCTAGCCATTATACGGTTGAGAATATCAAAAAAAGCACAATAAAGAGAAAAATCCTGGTTGCTGAAGATACTCCGTTCTTCCAGAGAATGGAACGTGGCTATCTGGAGTCGGCAGGATATCATGTGTTGATGGCCCAGAACGGAAAAGAGGCGTTACAGCTGCTCCAGGAAAATGAAGTGGATTTGGTGCTCAGTGATATCAATATGCCGATCATGGACGGGCTTGAGCTGGTTAAGAAAATCCGTGAGGATAAGCAATTGGCTTCCCTGCCGGTAATTGCCGTTACTTCAATGACGGGAGACCTTCAAAAGAAGGCAGGTCTGGAGGCCGGGTTTGACCTGTATGAGTTTAAACTGGACAGAGCCCGGTTAATAGAACAGATTGAGCAAATGATAGAGAAAAGGAGGGAGGCGGGATAATGGCAAAAGTATTGACGTTTCACCTCTGTGGCAGTCTCTTCGGGCTGGATATCACACTCGTCAAAGAGATTAACCGGAATGTGGAATATACCCCCATCCCTGGCGCGAAACCTTACATCATCGGACTTTTCAACATGAGGGGACAGGTGGTCACCTTGTTTGATCTGGGCATCCTGATGGGGTATGGAAATGAAAGCAGGCAGGATTCGTCTTCTTGCATTATCTTAAAGGCTTTCCGGAATGATAGCGACCAGATCGGTTTTTTGATTGAGAAAAAAGGAGATGTGGCGGACATCGATGAAGAATTGTTTGAACCGCCGCCATCGAATGTCGGGGGCATTGACAGCGAGTTTATCAGCGGAGTGGTAAAGCTGAAAGATGAACTGTTAATTATATTAAATGCAGACAGAATCTTTGAGGGAAGTTAACAAGACAAAGAGAACACTACAAATTGACAGCAAATCTTTAGACTTTGAATTGGACATAAGAATAAAGCATAAGATTCGGGAGGGATCGATCAAATGATTAAAAATATGAATATTCGCAACAAAATGTTCCTGGTTTTAGGGACAGTCATCGTGATTACACTCATTGTAGGGATTGTTGGGTTCTTTGGTATAAGGAGCATTCTTAAAAATCTGGATGAGATCCATGAGGTCCGACTGCCCAGCGTATATGCGCTTTTAACCATGGAAGAAGCTCAGAAGTCCGTGGTTATTGGTGAAAGAGCTCTGGTAAACAGCAGAATGATGGACGCAACATTAAGGACTCCTCAGTACGAATACATAGAGAAAGCATATAAGCGTGCAGACGATGCAAAGAAGTTATATGAACCTTTGGATCAGAGTGCAAAAGAAAAGGAGCTTTGGGCCAAGTTCTTACCTATGTGGGAGAAGTGGCTGAAAGACAGCAAGAATGTTGTGGAGATGTCCAAAGAAAGGGACAAGCTTGCATCAATGGGATCCCTGAGCAGCGAACAGTTGAAAGACTTGGATGACAAAATATTTGAAGCCTATAAAGAATCGAGAAAGTCATTTCTTCCGGTAGAAGATACCACTGCGCTTTTAGTAAAAGAAAATATGGATATTGCAGAGCAGGAAGGCGAAAAAGCAGATAAGGAAACTGTAAAGGATATCATTCTATTGATCGGTGCAATTATTTTGGGAGTTGCAATATCTATTGTATTATCTGTCGTAATGTCTAAAGATATTGTCGGTTCGATTGCCAGAATACAAACCCTCATGAGCCAGGCAGAGAAAGGGGACTTGACAGTCGTAGGCGAGATCCGTTCGAAGGATGAAATGGGACAGCTGACTGAATCCTTTAACAATTTTATTGCAAAAATACGAGAAATGATGAGTGCGATTTACCAAAACTCATTGATGGTCAGTAAATCCTCCGACGGACTCCTTCATGTTGCTGAGTCTATGGCAGCTACCAGCGAGGAGACAAATGCAAAAACCAATGTAGTCAGTGCTACGGTAGAAGAGATATCCGCGAGCATGAATCAGACTGCAGCAGCGGTAGGAGATACCAGCAGCAATATGAATGTCATTGCTTCAGCAGTAGAAGAAATGTCGGGAACCATCCGCAACTTGGCCTCAGCGTCCGAAGAGACTTCTGTAGGCGTATCCCAGGCGTCTGACCTGCTCACCCAGATATCGGGCAGCATTGGCAATGTATCTAACTCTGCAAAAGATGTATCCTCTTCCGTCAACAGTGTGGCTACGGCAGTGAAAGAAATCAACATTTCACTTAATGAAATCAACCGGAACTGTGAAAGATCCATTCAGATCACTTCCGATGCGGATACCAGAGCAAAAGATACCAATGAGATTATCAGCAGGCTCAATGATTCCTCCAGACAAATCGGGAAGATTATCAATGTGATCAATGATATCGCAGACCAAACCAACATGTTGGCATTGAATGCAGCGATTGAAGCTGCTGGGGCTGGAGAAGCAGGAAAAGGCTTTGCGGTTGTTGCCAATGAAGTCAAGGAATTAGCCAAGCAGACAGCGGAAGCTACGGATGAGATCGGTCAGCAGATTGAAACCATGCAGGGAAATATGTCCGGGGCGGTCAAAGCGGTTGAAACCATTACCGAGGTGATCAAAGAAATGATTTCCATCACCAATACGATTGCAGCCGCGGTAACTGAGCAGTCAGCAACTACCGGTGATATCTCCAATGCCATCTTAAGGGCCGCGGATAAAGTAAACCTGATTACCCAGGAAATAGGGGACCTGGCTGCGAATTCACAAAATGTTTCGAGGAGCATCAGTGAATCATCCAAAGGAGTTCGCGAGATCGCCCGTTCTGCAGCTGAGCTTTCATCTGCATCCAACGAGGTGGCAGCAAATACTGAAAAAGTTACTTCAAGGATCCGTGAGGTAGCGATCACAACTACCGAGGTTTCAAAAGGCGCCAATGAGATTTCTCAAAACATGCAGGAAATCAGTGCAGCATCCGGAGATGCGGCGTCTGGTGCTGTTGAAACCAGCAATTCTGCAAAAGCTCTTGCGGATATAGCAAAGAAACTGGAGGAACTGGTGAAGCAGTTTAAAATATAGCGGGGTTGGTGTAACCATTTGGAAAAGTTAAAGATATTAATTGCAGATGATTCGGCTGTATATAGAAGGGTTTTATCTGAAGCGGTGGAAGGAACCGGTCTGGGGATAGTTGCCAGGACCGCCTCCAATGGAGTTATTGCGCTTGAATGGCTGAGGCAGAGCGATTTTGATGTTGTTCTCCTGGATTTGTTTATGCCTGAATTGGATGGCATAGAAACCCTAAGGGCGATAAAAAAGGAGAAGCCGGAGACAGAAGTGATCATGATCAGCAGTCTCTCTACAGACAATGCAGAGGTGACACTGAAAGCATTGGAGCTTGGTGCGATAGATTTCATAGTAAAACCCTCTGAATCAAGCTATGAAAAAAACATGGACAGGGTAAAGAACTTCCTGAAAGTACTCTTGACGCAAATCCAGGTGAGGAAGTGCAATTCTTCAGCAAATAGAGCGATGGTTCGTGAGCCCGTGAAGCCACAAGTCATGATTGAATCCAGAGTGACCCATCATGCGGCCGGCCAGCAATGGACAGGGGCGGATCTGGTAGTCATTGCGTCTTCAACGGGAGGCCCAGCGGCCCTTGAAACAGTATTCAGCGGAATGAATCCGAATTTTAATAAACCAATTCTGATCGTACAGCATATGCCGCCTGAGTTTACAAGAATCCTTGCGGAAACCCTGGAGAAAAAATATCACTTAAAAGTTGTGGAAGGCAGTGAGGGGATGCCGGTCAGAGAAGGACAGACGATCATTGCGCCGGGCGGCTATCACATGGAAGTTCAAGACGAAGGCAAGAGTAAGGTGATCCGACTGAAGGATACCCCCTATGTAAATGGAGTTCGTCCTGCTGCCGATGTACTGTTTAACTCAGTCGCGAAAGCCTATGAGGGGAAAAGAGTTCTGTCGGTAGTCTTAACAGGAATGGGAAGCGACGGGGCAAAGGGAGTGGCGGAACTGAAACAGCGATGCAAGTGCAGATGCATTACCCAAAGTGAAAGCTCCTGTGTTGTTTATGGAATGCCCAGGAGTGTTTTTGAAGCAGGCCTCTCAGATGAGGTAGCAGATTTGAAGGACGTGTCGAAAAGGATTCAACAGCTTGTGTAGACAATCATCCCATGCTCACGCAAACAGGGAGAGAAAAGAAGGATTTTATGAGCCATAGTTTATCAAGTAAGGAATTTTCGCTCATGCAAAAATTCATACAGGAGAAATGCGGGATCGCCATCGGTGAAGAGAAGGCGTATCTTATCGAATGCAGGCTTTCAAAGCTTCTGATAGATTCGAACCTGTCCAGTTTTGAGGAACTGTATGAGAGAATCACAAGCCGGAGCGATCCCAATATCACGGAGCAAGTCATTGATGCCATCACTACCAATGAAACTTTATGGTTTAGAGATCGCACTCCCTGGGAAATCCTCGAGGATATTCTTTTGCCCAGGTATATTGAGGAAATGAGAACAGGAAAACGGTCTGTTGTAAAGATTTGGTCTGCCGCCTGTTCAACCGGCCAAGAGCCATATTCTACAGCGATGTGTATCGACAATTACTTAAAAAGAAATGGGATTACGGATATTAGTCTGTCACGGTTCAAGATTACTGCAACCGATATATCGCGTTCTGTGGTTCAGATTGCCAAGCTGGGAAGGTACGACAGCATCTCCATCATGCGGGGGCTGGAGGAATACTATAAGTCCAGATACTTTACAAACGAAGGCAGAGTTTGGACACTGGATGACAAGATCAAGAACGCGGTTCATTTTCAGCAATTCAATCTTCAAAATAGTTTTCTCTTGCTTGGGAAGTTTGACGTGGTATTTTGCAGGTATGTCATCATCTATTTTTCAAGTGACCTGAAAATGGAAATCATAAAGAAAATAGCTGCTGCAGCGGAGCCAGATGGAGTGCTTTTCCTGGGGAGCTCTGAAATTTTTCCGGGACAGGAAAACAGCTTTGAAACGCTCCACCATAAGAATGGTGTGTATTACAAGGTAAAGGGGTGATGGAGCTATGAAAATACTTTCTGTGGATGATTCCGCAATTATAAGAAAGATCATCAGGGGAGCTGTTGAAGTTCTCCACTATGAACTGCTTGAAGCAGCAGACGGTCAGGAAGGCTTGGAAATTCTCCAAAAGGAATACGGGGACGTGGAACTGATTTTACTGGACTGGAACATGCCGGGAATGAATGGGCTGGAATTTCTACAAAGGATAAAGGCGGATGCGAAATTTGGGAGAATTCCTGTCATGATGGTGACAACGGAAAGTGAAAAGGAAAACATCATCAAGGCGATCCAGGCTGGTGCGGTACACTATATGACAAAGCCCTTTACCATTGAAGAAATGACCAAAAAGATTCTCCAATGCCTTGGGAGGGATGGATAAGCCATGGAAGATGAAAAGAATATGACAAGCGAGTTTCAAGCGTTGAACAAAAACTTTACGAATGCAGTTCTGGATGTAATTGTCACAATGACCGGTATGGAGCCCGATTTGCTTGCTGAGGCCATAAAGGATGAGAATACCGGAGGGATTTCAGCGAGTATGACGCTTGTAAGCTCCCGGAATATATTGGCGACCCTGGGAATGCAAGAGGAAGCTGCAAGATTTCTCGTATCCTATATGACGGGGCTGAGCGAAGCGGAGTTAACGGGAGAAGACCTTTGCGATGGTATTGCAGAGCTGGTGAACATGATCTGCGGCCGGGCGAAAACCTTTTTGGCAGACACGGAATTTGGCTTCAAGCTTACTTCCCCGTTTGTGATTATCGGGGACAGCTACAGGATCGTACAAAAAAAGAACGTAGTCAAACAAATAAAAAGCTTTCATGTCGGTGAGCACGTGATTACATGGGAGCTGGCATTCCCCTAACAGTGATAAAAATAATAGGAATATAAGGCGTTATTCAACAAACTGTATACTAAAAATGGAGGTCGCGTATGATCAAAAGAATATTAATTGTAGACGATTCACCTATTATCCATAACTTGTTGAGAAAAACCCTGGAATCCAATGGTTATGAAGTATGCGGAGATGCCAAAAACGGCAGGGAGGGTGTTGATCTGTTCAATTCTCTTGCTCCGGATTTGGTATTCATGGATATTACCATGCCGATCATGGATGGGATCGAAGCAGCAAGAAGTATCAAAGGTCAGAACCCGGAAGCAAAAATTATTATGCTGAGCGCTATGGGAGATGAAGAAATCATGTCCCAGGCGAAGGAAATCGGGATCGATATTTTTCTTAAGAAGCCTTTTGATGACTATAAGATTGTCAGTGCAATATCCAAATTGGTATAGGGAGGCGTCTTATGGATGAAAGATTATATAGTCCTTTTATAAACAGTATCAAGGCGATGCTGAATCAGATGGCTTCCATTGAAGTTGAGCCGGCTGGGGCCTTTTATTCAGAAAGTGACGATATTATTTCTTATGGTGTAACTTCCATCATCTCCTTTGCCGGGAATATCAAGGGAAGGCTGCTGCTGGATATGGAAGAAGGACTGGCAATGAAGATTGCAGAGAACATCAATATGCAATCCTTCTCCAATGTAAGGGATTACATGGTGCTGGCGTCCATTTCGGAACTTAATAATATTGTTTCGGGAGATGCCATCACAGCATTGAACAATTCTCATTCGCTGGGGTTAAGGCTAGCGCCTCCCATTGTGTTTGCAGGAAAAGGAGCGGCAATCTGTATACCCAAGATCTCATCCGTTTCCTTGGATTGTACGACAAAACACGGGAAGCTGAAGCTCAATGTCGCATTTGAAAGGGGATTGTAATGCTATGGATATAAAATACATTAATCCGTTTCTTGAGGCCTTGAAAGGTGTCTTTGAAAGCTTTGG
>JAOAAU010000092.1 GCA_026418695.1 Clostridia bacterium | reverse complement strand
GCTCCAAACTCGGCTTCAACCCTCAGTTGAAGATTCTTCTTTGTATCCGCATTCACTACTTCACCCAAGAGTTCGGCAAATTTAGCTGCATGTTCTGCTTCTTCAAAAGCAATCCTCTTATATGCTTCAGCAATCTCAGGGAAGCCTTCCCTGTCTGCCTGGCGGCTCATAGCAAGATACATTCCAACTTCAGTACATTCTCCCATGAAGTTCATCTGCAAGCCCTTGATTACTTCCGGATCAACACCTGCCGCTACACCAATCTTGTGCTCATCCGCCCACTGCATTGCCCCTTCAACCTTTTCTGAAAACTTTTCCTTAGGAGCTTTGCACTGTGGACAAAAGTCCGGAGCATCACTACCTTCATGAACATAACCGCAAATGGAACAAACAAACTTCTTCATAATAAAATTCCTCCTAGTAAAATTAAATACAGTTTTTGTTTTTGATATTGAATATTGATATTTTCACATCAATAAGAATTACACAACTTAACACTTCTACTTCCGGTAAACTATGACGTACTTAGGGAATCAATGTTTCTCTGAATTTTTTTGTCTTCCACATCCCTGCCGTAATCCTGTCCCTCTTTAATTCTGGATTCAAGCTTGGATGCCTCCAGAATTTTTTGTGTAACCTCCGACTTTAGAACTTCTGTGTTCTCTTCAATCTCGAAAGTCCTTATTATTTCTGTCAAAATCAAAGGATCAGACAGCATTTCCATATCGATATCCATACAGGCATTCTCGGAACATAGCCTGAATAGTGCCTTATACTGATAAAAATCCTCAGTGATATTCAGATTTACGACCTTCAAATCCTTACAAAGCACAGCCTTATCCCCTTTCAATAAAATTTTTCGAAATTTCACTTATTAAATCAGGTTATAAATTCAATTCGAAGTGCACGTATTTTATATACCAATCCAAAAAGAAGATAAAACATAAAATTATCATGTTTGTACAAATTGGTTCATTGGATTTTGTTTTTAATAAGCTGAAGATGACAAAAAAAGATTAAGAATCGTGTTTTTGACCATAATATTCTATTGTAGACTTGTAATCATGTCTTAAACTGATATAATTGATGAATGCAACAAAATACATTCAATCAAAGTAAAGGAAGTAAAAATGGAAAGTTTGTTTTTTAAAGATTTAAATTTATCCGAAGAGGTTCAAAAAGCCATCACAGAAATGGGATTTGAAGAGGCAACGCCAATCCAGGCGCAATCCATTCCTCCCATCATGAACGGAAATGATGTTATCGGACAGGCTCAAACCGGCACAGGCAAAACTTGTGCCTTTGGAATACCGGCTATAGAAATGCTGGATCCGAACCTCGAGGGAGTTCAGGTACTGGTTCTTTGTCCAACCAGAGAGCTGGCGATTCAGGTATCGGAGGAATTGAAAAACGTATCAAAATTTAAAGAAAGAGTCAGGATCCTCCCTGTTTACGGCGGACAGCCCATAGATCGCCAAATCATGGCTTTGAAAAAACGGCCGCAGATCATCATTGGTACACCAGGGCGTGTGATGGACCATATGAGACGCCGCACCCTGAAGCTTGCTAATCTCAAGATGATTGTGCTTGATGAAGCTGATGAAATGTTAAACATGGGATTCCGGGAAGATATCGATACCATCCTCAAGGAAGTCCCGGAAGAAAAGCAGACCATTTTCTTTTCAGCAACCATGCCGAAAGAGATCATGGATCTTACAAAAAAGTATCAGAAGAATCCGATTCATATCAAATCGGTTCACAAGGAACTGACTGTCCCGAGCATAGAGCAGTTTTACCTTGAAGTCAATGAATCCACCAAGTTGGAAGTTCTGTCAAGACTAATCGATGCAAACAATGTGAAGCTTGCCCTGGTCTTCTGCAATACCAAGAAGCGTGTTGACGAACTGGCTGCAAGCCTTCAATCAAGAGGCTATGCTGCCGAAGCTCTCCATGGTGATATGAAGCAGAGTGAACGTGATAAAGTCATGTCAAAGTTCCGTCGCGGCCATATCGACATCCTGATTGCAACAGATGTAGCTGCTCGCGGAATTGATGTTGATGATGTTGAGGCAGTTTTCAATTATGATCTTCCCAATGACGAAGAGTATTACGTCCACCGTATCGGGAGAACCGGACGTGCCGGGAGAACGGGGCGTGCCTATACCTTTATCGTCGGACGTGAAATCTACAAATTAAGGGATATTCAGCGGTATACCAAATCCACTGTTCGGTTGATCAAACCTCCTTCCCTGGTCGATGTAGAAGAGAATAAAATGAATGCACTTCTCGAAAAGGTTAAGGATACGATTACTGAAGGTCATTTTTCCAGAAACGTCGGCTATATCGAGAAGCTGCTTGAGGATATGAATTCTCAAACCACAGAAGACAATTACATCACGACTCTGGATGTAGCTGCGGCTTTATTAAAGATGTTATCCGGTCCGACAGCCACCCCGTCTGCAATCGATTCCGAATTTGACGATGATGATTCAAGCTCCGAGGAAGGAATGGTTCGACTCTTCATCAATATCGGAAGCCTCCATAAGGTTCAGCCAAGGCATATTGTTGAAGGCATCGCTTCCAAAACCAGCCTTCCGGGCAAATTGATCGGGGCTATTGATATCTTTGATAAATATACCTTTGTTGAGGTTCCGAGGGAATATGCCTCTGAAGTACTTTCTTCCATGAAGAACAACATGATTAAGGGGAAAAAGATCAACATTGAAAAGTCCAGCAAGAAGCGCAAGGTATCCAAAGCTTCCATGAGGTTTAAACCAAATCACTAAGATGGTTTTGTGGAATATATAGAGTAAAAAAGAGGGATGGAAGTAAGAAGCAGAAAGAATTCTTTACTTCCATCCCTCTCTTTCTTAACAGATAAAAAAGTTAATGTACTAAAAAAATTGAATTCTAAGGCATTATAAAAAGGAGAGCAAAAGCTCTCCTTTAAATTTGCGAAATTTTATGATGTTGATGTCTCCATCAATCCCACTCAATTTTCCTCAACGGGTGTTGATTACCACCTGTTGCCGCCACCGAAGCTTCTTCCGCCGCCGTTTCTGTTACCGCCGCCGAAACCGCCTCTGTTGTTGTTTCTCTGTGCTTTTCTTGCTTTTCTGCAATCAGGACATCTTTGTGGTTCGTTTTCGAAACCCTTTTCCTGATAGAAAGCCTGCTCACCTTCAGTGAACACGAATTCGTTGTTGCAATCCTTACATACTAAAGTCTTGTCTGCCATATCTATATACCTCCTTAAAATATTTGGACCTTAATATTCTTGACATCTCGCTCCAGGTTTAAGGAGGGCAGTGTTCAAAAAATAATTCAATCCATATGAATATATAGTACTTTCACTTTCAGACTAACATAATTTTGAACACTATGCAACGATTTCATTCATATTTCCGGATAAAAGACAGAGAAACTCTTTATCCATTCATTTCCAGCCATTGCTGCTTTGTAATCAGTACTTTCCTTGGCTTGCTGCCCTCAAAAGGACCGACTATTCCGTTAGCCTCCAATTGGTCAACAATCCTTGCCGCTCTCGAATACCCCAATTTAAATTTCCTTTGTATCAACGATGTAGATGCTTGTCCCTGTTCAATGACCATATTGACTACCTGGGGCAGCAGTTCATCATCATTTTCCGGATCTGCCTGCGCAGCTTCAGAGCTTCGATCAATCTTTTCAAGCACATCATCATCATACTGGCATTCACAGTTTGCTTTGATGAAGGAAACAATGCTCTCGACTTCCTTATCCGTAATCAAACCGCCCTGTACCCTGACAGGTTTTGATATCCCTAAAGGATTAAACAGCATATCCCCTCTGCCAAGAAGTTTTTCCGCGCCTGCCATATCCAAAATCGTACGGGAGTCGATCTGGGAAGATACTGCAAACGAAATTCTGGATGGGACATTCGCCTTGATGACACCGGTAATTACATCAACAGAAGGCCTTTGGGTCGCAATCACCAGATGCATTCCTGCCGCTCTGGCCATCTGGGCCAAACGGCAGATACAGTCTTCCACCTCGTTGGGAGCCACCATCATCAGGTCTGCAAGCTCATCGATAATAATCACCACCTGCGGAAGGATACTTTCTCCCCTTTCTCTCATCAAATGGTTATATCCACGTAAATCTCTAACGTTATTATCCGCAAAAAGCTTATAGCGGATGGTCATCTCCTGGACCGCCCAATTCAATGCACCTGCAGCCTTTTTAGGATCTGTTACTACAGGAATGAGCAGGTGTGGAATTCCATTGTAAATGCTCAACTCAACAACCTTTGGATCTACCATCAGCAGCTTGACTTCTTCCGGAGATGCTTTATATAAAATACTTGTAATCAGCGTATTGATACAAACACTCTTACCAGAGCCTGTAGCACCTGCAATGAGAAGATGAGGCATCTTGGCAATGTCAGCGATGACCACATTTCCCGCGATATCCTTACCTACTGCAAAAGCAACCTTGGAAGGATGGCTTTGAAACTCCTGGGATTCGATGACATCCCTCAAAAAAACCGGGGTTACTTCCTTATTCGGGATCTCAATACCGATAGCAGCTTTTCCAGGTATCGGAGCTTCAATTCTGACACCGGTAGCAGCTAGATTCAGTGCAATGTCATCCGTCAGATTTACGATCTTGCTAACCTTTACTCCATAATCCGGCTGAAGTTCATATCGGGTGACCGATGGTCCCTTACTGATGTTAATGATTTTTGCTCCAACACCAAAGCTTGATAAAGTATCAATTAATTTCTTGGCATTGTTTTCGGCACTATATTCAAAACTTCCGACTTTTACAGGTGCTTCAGATGCTTTTAACAGCCCTATGGGTGGTTTCACATCCGGTCTTGATTGTTTTATCCTATTTTCAGTATTTTGTGGTTCTTGACGTTGAATCTGAGTACTTGAATCCGGGATTCTGGGTTTAATATGGATTTTGTTTTTTGCATTATACAGGCCTTTTACCAGTACCTTTTTCCGTTCTTCCTGCGCTTCCGGTTCCTGCTCTTCTTCGTCTTCCTCTATTTCAAGTACTTCATGATTTATTACCGCTGGTTCATCTATTTCTTCAAATTCCTCGAATTCAGTTTCGTCTGCAGCAACCTCGGTGTATCCGGGAATTATCTCGTCCTCATTGCCCTCTTCATTTTCAGATAATTCTTCTTCATCGTCAAAAGCCATATTAATTCGTATTTCATTTATGTTTTCATTTCTTAATACATCTTCTTCCGGTTCCTCCAGAGTCCAATCCATAGTATATTCAGTTTCTTGTTCCACATATCTATTTGAACCATTTCCGTCCTCAGTATCCTCTTCTTCTGCAAAATAAGCGAGATGATTTACCTCGTTCTTTTCTTCAATCTCTACAGTTTCAGGAACTTGGACTTTAGGGGCAGACTGTTCCTTAATTCTGTTGAATACTGTTCCTGAATAATCTACGAGCTTAGACCAATTCGCCACCTGGGTTTTGATGTCATTCTCAGGATTTATAACACTCTCTGCAGTCGTAGCAACCTCTTTTTTAACGTCTTGTTCAACAACCCAATCATACTTCTTCTTTATTGGTGTTTCCGTCTTTTCTGTATGCCTGTAAGCCGAATTCCTCGTCACCCTTGGTTCTTTTGCAGGTGCAGACGGTTGGCGGCTGGCTGCCTTATATGAACTTTTAGGCTTGCTTTTAGATTTACTCTTATAAAGAATAAGAGAAAGAAGCAAGATTGCCACACATACTACTTCAATGGACAAAACTGCAAAAAACTGCGTAAAAGAGCCTCCTGATAAGGCAATTCCGATCACCAGCATTACTCCTACTAAAAGTATCAGGTTCATTTTTCTCTTTCTGCCGTCTCTTTTTCTTTTCTGCGTTGAACGCCTTGAATATGTAGTCCCCATCACTGTATCAGCATACCTGCCTTTATCCATTATTTTGATTTCATCTTTTGTAATTGATTAACGTTATGTTTATTAGGGCAATATCTATTTTAGCATGATGAAAATCGATCGTCAAAAGCAATCTCTTGAAAGGGGACGCTTCTCAAAAATTAAACAAACAATTCTCGGTCTTATGCTAGCTTGGCATCGAGCAGAGCATCGAATATTTCTTTGTATTTTCGATCGTCTTTAATAAGATCATATCCCCTATCACAAAGACTAGAGCAAGCTGAAATTGTTATATTATACACGTATTCACATATATCCCTAAAACCCAAACCACATAAAACCCTCATCGCATATACACACATCGCTCTATATTCAATAAGTCTCTTTTTAGTCTTTAACATGATACTTCCTGTCTTGTTTACCAAAAGCTTGTCGGATATATAAGAAATTATCTTCGAAGGATGCCAATCTCTGTGGATAATCTTTCTCCCACTACGATACTCGTTTTCTATTGCTTTTGAAAGCTCTTTACATTTTTTAGCTGATGTGCCCATATCTCTATGATGGCTTACAAAGTCCCTGTATCTTTGAATAAATCTGTGCTTATTCTGAGTGTTGAACAGCGCCATTACAAAACTCAAATCAACTAATCCCAATACATCCTTTTTGACACCTAAGTATATGCCATAGGATGAATAAGGATACTCCTCTTCTCTTCCCGAATAATCAGGTATATCTTTAGCGTTGTTATGAATATAGGCCGATAGCGTAAGATTATACTCGTCAGTATCCAGTATTCGGCTTTCAAACCTTTCTTGAAAAACCGGACCATGTCTTTGATATTTTTTATTGTAGTATCTTACATAGGCCACATTGATACAATGCATAAATTTTGAAATATCAAAACCACTCGGATCGAAATGTATGTGTAGATGGTTGTCCATCAAACAGTATGCATATATCTTGCACATATACTTTTCTTTATACCTTTTCAACAGGCTTAAATAATAGTCTTTATCATTTTCGTCCCGAAACAAGAGATATTCCGATACACTCCTGCAAATGATGTGATAAACGCTCTGTTCACTTTTTAGCCTTGCTTTTCTTGGCAAAACACACCCTCCTCTCGTTTATTCTATTATGACATAACAATAAATGGCTTGGTATTTATTTCCTAAAACTTGAGAAGCGTCCCCGTCAAAAAGAAGTTTTTAAGGGCATCCGTGCCCTTCCCTGCATATGATGGAACTAGGCAAATTAAATAGAAAGCAGTTGTTTCATGAATGGATCAATCAAACTCAACCGGCATGAACTATTTTGATATGGTCAGACACCGTAATGGGCCGGATGCATTAACAAAAGCCTTTCTGCAAATAGAAAAACAGGATCGAGTACGTATGTTGAAAATTATCAATAACCCGAACCTTTCCTTTACTTCCCTCTATTTGCTTAAGAAACAGTTGACCAGCTCCCGTTACATAACTCAAATGAGTGTCAGAAATCAATATGCAATAAAAATCTGTGAAGCAATAGAAAAAAAAATTCCCTCGAGTACCCGAAACCTGATATCGTCCTCCAATCCAAACGAATTTAATGCAACCCTCCGTTGGATGGTTGAAACCGGTTCAGCAGACGATGGACTAAGTAATAAGTTTGACGAAGTGATGGATACTGCAACCAGTTATCTGACAAAGCTATACCAGGATCCCAGCCTTTTGCCTGTTACAGCAGCTATGATTTTCAAGAGATGCCGTGAAGGGCGCTTCTATCATGATCTTGTATGGGCTTTCTTCGAAAGCAGGAATCCGCTTAGTTTGGCTCTTATTGCCAGCTATTTATGTTCCACTCTCTGGGACGAGGCTGAATTGGCTCGAAAACTTCTCTCTTTTATCCCATGTATCGTTTCAGGACTTAGCATGGATTGTCAAACCCAGTATTTACGTTGTTTGGAATGGCTAAAAGAAAATACCCCTTTCATGAGATATACAGGTGAAAGCTTCCAGCAGTCCTACAATCCGGCACCCTATACTGTTTGTCTTGAGGCTAAGTACATGTGCAATCCGAATTTAACAAACCCCGAGAAGGAATTAAACGGTTTATCTCCTGCCGAGGCTGCATTATTACGAAGCTTTAAACAATTAGATCAGAATTCACAAATTAGGCTGTCTGATTATTCCTATCTGCTCTATCGAAACAATATTCAACATTGGTATTGGTGGCGCAGCCTTCCCATAGACGAGCAGATCAAAGCAGCAAATAAAACGATGGGGGGATTCAGATGATTCTTGTCGCAGGAACCAGCATCAGTGCCGATATCTTACTGGAAAAGTATCCTCCCGGAAGTGTCCAGGGCATAACTGCACAAATCATGAGTTCAAGCAGTCAACCCTATGTGTACGACTCGATGCATCAGCTTGACTTCGAACTTGCTCTCCGTAAAAGTATCGTAGACGCTTCCATCGCACTTTTCAGGAGTAATTTTGCTTTCAGAACATTCCGTGAGTCTGAGTGCAACCCTATGTTTTGGGAGAGAACCGAAGAGGGCGGTTTTCTATTAAAACCCGGGGTTAAGCCTTCCGCCGCAATCCGGGATATTTTCATAAACAGCCGGGCCTATGGTACGGAATGTGCTACTGCCATTGTAATTCTCTATTATGCAGCCCTGCTGAATATTCTTCCGGAAGAACGGTTCGATCAGCTTTTCCCGATTATTCATTTGATGGATTGGCAATACCTTGACTATGACCTTGGAATTCATCAGGCCAAAATCTATAACGAGTCCCTGCCAGGAGACTGCAGGTATTTTAAGAATCCCGACGTAGATCCTATAACTCCCGAATGGCAGGGTGAAAATGCCATAGATCTTGGGAACGGAACCTTATACGGACATGGAATCGGGATAAGAACTCCGGATCAATTTATTGAGATCCTAAACAGGTATAGAATAGGAGGTTCCCAAGTGTCTGCTTTCCTCACTGATTCCGTCACACGCCCGGGATTTAAACTACTTGCAAGCAAAGTTCCTTCTTTGCAGCCAGGCCTCTTTAACCCATTTTAGATTGAACTAAACTCCAATAAATGAATAGATTGATATAGGATGTTCAGGGCATATTTAACTCCCTCTTCCAGATAAAGTCGCAACCACCCATATCAGCAAAAAAAAAGGACTAAACAGTCCTTTTTTGCTGATTCTTCTAATATTATGTTGTACTTTCCTTTTTACTGAAAGCAAGAGATGCAATAATGCTTAAAGCCAGGATGGAGAAAATAATTCCAAGGGATGCTTCAACCGGTATCTCAATATGGAAAAACAAGATGGAAAGCTTTATTCCTGTAAAAATCAGTATTAGCGCCACTCCGTATTTTACATACTTAAATTTTTCATGAAGCTGCCCCAGCACAAAGTACATGCTTCTAAGTCCCATAATGGCAAATATGTTTGAAGTATACACGATGAACGGATCCGTTGTTATCGAGAATATTGCCGGGATAGAGTCAATGGCAAATATGATATCCGTAAATTCAATAATCACCAGGATCGCTAACAACGGTGTGGCGTATAGAACATTGTTCTTTTTGACAAAGAACTTTTCTCCCTCCAGATGATCCGTAACAGGTATAATCTTTCCAAGGATCTTGATAATCCTACTTTCCTTGAAGTTTGCATTCTCTTCATGCTTGAACATCATTTTTGCACCGCTGATGATCAGGATCAGACCAAAAATGTAAAGTATCCAGTGGAACATATTAACAATGGTGACACCCAAGATAACAAAAACCAGTCTTAGGATAATGGCCCCTGCAATACCGTAATTTAAAACCCTTCTTTGATATTCGGATTTTATACCAAAGCTGGAAAAAACAATGATAAACAGGAATAAATTATCAATACTAAGGCTCTGTTCGATGATATACCCGCCCAAAAACTCCAATGCTTTCTCTTTACCCATGAAAAAGTATATGCCTACATTAAAGGCTAAAGCCAGACCAATCCAGAATGCAACCCATGCTAGTGCTCTCTTCGCTGTCAAAAATAGACCTCCTTTGAATTATCGTTTTTATTAGTATCTAATATACTTTTGTAAGATATGCTTTATTTTCTCTTTCCCATCCAAACATAGATTTCCAACCGATATGTACCTCAATATCCTTCATCATCGCTTGTATATCACTTTCCGCCATTTCAGAAGTGTTGATCAGCAACTGCAGTTTTTTTGCTTCGGCACCCGATGTTGATACTTTCTCTCCAATTGAATCGTTTTTCTGAACCAAAATCCTGTCTTTATATTTCTCACCTGCCTCTATCCTTGCGTATTGTAGCTCTAAAGGAATCAAACTGGTACTTTCAACCTCCATCAAATATTCAGCAAAATGATAATCACGAATATCCTCTAGAACTGTGTATTTATTAAGAAAATTATAATTGCTGTCATTTCGAATCTGACCTGCTTTGCCTTGCAAGTCCTTAAACACATTCACATGCTCTTCATTCTCAGCAGGTGAAACCCGGATGTCCGTCACTTTTATACTAACAGGAAAAGCAATTTGAGTAAATACAATTGTAAATATGACAAAGAAGCCGATATACAATCCCATTTTCATTCTCATGATCAAGACCCCTTTCACCTATTATATTTACTACTACGCAATGTTTTTTACCCTCCAGTTATGGATCATCTTTGCGACTTCAACCACTGGGATGATAGCCAGCGATGCACCGATGACAATCAACCACTGCTCCAAGTTCAGCTGTTTCACCCTGAAAATATTATTAAAAGCAGGAACAATAATGACAATCAATTGTACAACTGCTGAAATTGAAATGGCTCCGACTAAATACAGGTTAGAAAAAATGCCAAGTTTGAACAACGATTTTGTGTTCGATCTAACATTGAGTGAATGTGCCAGTTGTATCAGACCTAAAGTTGCAAAAGCCATGGTGACCGCAACTTCCTGTGAGTATAGCCTGAGTCCCAGATAGTATGCAGATAGCGTAATCAAACCCTTGATGATTCCCTGATAGATAATACTTACTCCCACTCCGTCAGCAAAAAAGCTGCTGCTTGCCTTCCTTGGTTTTTGCTTCATCACATCCCGTTCAGCACCTTCAACTCCCAGCGCCAATGCCGGCAGCGTATCGGTAACCAGGTTCACCCAGAGAATGTGTATCGGGTACAGGATGGTCCAGTTCAACATCGTTGCAACAAACAGGGTTACAACCTCACCAAGATTGGAAGACAGGAGAAACTGGATCGCTTTTCGAATGTTACTGTAAATTTTTCTGCCTTCTTCTACGGCAATCACAATTGTAGCAAAGTTGTCATCTGCCAGCACCATGTTGGAAACCCCTTTAGCTACATCCGTACCTGTAATTCCCATTCCAATCCCGATATCCGACGCTTTCAAGGCCGGAGCATCATTTACACCATCACCGGTCATGGCCACGACCTTTCCTTTTTTCCTCCAGGCATTCACGATTCTTACCTTATGCTCCGGTGATACCCGGGCATATACTGAAAACTTGGCAACCTGGTTTTCAAATTCCGTATCACTGATCTTATTTAGTTCACTTCCTGTGATCACTTCACTCTCATCCTTGATAATGCCAAGTTCTTTTGCGATAGCAGCCGCAGTATCCTTATGGTCGCCGGTAATCATGACAGGCTTGATTCCAGCTTCCGTGCACACCCTGACTGCCTCCCTGACCTCAGGTCTGGGAGGATCGATCATCCCTACAAGGCCAACAAATGTCATATCCTTTTCAATGATTTCGCTGGATATGGTAGCCGGTGCCGTATCCACATCCTTGATTGCAACAGCAAGAATCCTTAAAGCCTTATTTGCCATGGATCTATTTGCCTTTATGATAGTCGTTGACAGTTCCTGTGTTAAAGGCCTGATTTCACCATCCATGAGGATATTTGTACACCTTTCCAGTAAAACATCCGGTGCACCCTTTGTTATAGCCCTGCAGACACCATTTATCTGATGAATGGTCGTCATCAGTTTTCGTTCTGAATCAAAAGGTATTTCATTTACTCTTGGGGCTATCTTGTCGATGTCATCCTTAAGCATGCCCTTCTTAGCTGCAAAATAGACTAAGGAAGTCTCTGTTGGATCTCCTATGGCACTGATGCTTTCCCGATCCACAGTGATAGTTCTTGTATCATTACACAGTACCAGGGAGTGTACAAACACTGCATAATCCCTTTCATCCTCTGACAACGCCTCTGCACTTTTGATCTTTCCATCCAAAAACACTTCTCTGACCGTCATTTTATTCTGAGTGAGGGTTCCAGTCTTGTCGGAGCATATAATTTCCGTGCTCCCAAGTGTTTCAACGGCTGAAAGCTTTCGTACGATGGAATTTTTTCTTGCCATTTTTTGAACTCCCAAGGCCAGAACAATAGTAATTACCGCCGGAAGACCTTCTGGAATTGCAGCCACTGCCAGGCTCACTGCGGTTAGAAACATTTCGAAGTAATTTCTTCCCTGAAATACACCTGCAAGAAAAATGAAGATAGAGATGGCAAGAATACCGTAAGTTAGGTACTTGCTCATTTCAGCCAGTTTTTTTTGTAAAGGAGTTTCCTGAGATTCAGTATTTACCAAATGTCTTGCGATCTTTCCTACCTCAGTGTTCATTCCGGTTGCAGTTACGACACCTGAGCCTCTTCCGTAAGTGACACTGCTTCCGGAATACGCCATATTTCTTCTGTCACCGATCACCAAATCAGCTTTTTCAATTTTGGAGGTTATTTTTTCAGCAGGTACTGATTCCCCGGTTAAAGCTGCTTCTTCTATCTTTAAACTTGCACTTTCCAGCAGCCTCATATCTGCAGGAACAAAATCACCGGCTTCCAGTAAAACAATGTCTCCCGGTACAACTTCGTCTGTGTTGACCTGTTTCACTTCCCCATTTCTTTTTACTTTCACATGGGACGAAGACATTTTTTTCAGTGCTTCCAGCGCTTTTTCAGCCTTGCTCTCCTGCATGACGCCAAGAACTGCATTGATCAGTACAACCAGAAGTATAATCACCGTGTCGGTCAGTTCTCCCATAAAGCCTGAAATTGCTGCTGCAACCATCAGAATAATGACCATCACGTTTTTAAACTGTTCGATAAACATTCCAAAAAGTGTTTTTTTCTTTCCTTCTTCAAGCTTGTTTCTTCCGTAAACACCCTGCCTTTTTTGTACTTCCTCCTCCGTAATCCCATCCTTTGTCGTCTGCAGGTACTCCAAGGCTTCGTACCCTTCCATTGTATGAAAAAGCACATCCTTTAACTGGCGGTATGCTCTTATCATGGCTGTCCCTCCTCATTTTCCCCCACTCTATGTAAAAAGACCCTACACCCAGAAAACTACCCTCTGAATGCAGAGTCTCACGAACCAGAAATCATCAAGTGTATATCATTTCACAACTTGACAGTTTATAGCAATAAAGCCGGGCTGACTGCCGTAATGACGACTTTATTCCTGCCTCTCGGCAGACCGTTACTCCCTCTTTTTATTCAGGATACTTTATTCGTCACCTCTGCTCCCCATGAACGATAAAACGAGGTGTAGCAACTGTGCCATCGCGACTGCAGCAGATGCCACATAGGACATCGCCGCCGCACTCAGAACCTTTTTTATCGATACAAGCGCCTGGGCAGAAAGCATTCCAGTATGCTGTAAAACTCCTATGGCACGGCTGCTTGCATTAAACTCAACCGGAAGGGTCACGAGGTAAAATCCTACAGCAGCTGTAAAGAGAATGATTCCAAGCTGTGTTAACACCGGCCAGTTGAACATGAGTCCGAATATTGCCATATAGGGGCCTGCAGATGAACCGATTCCGGCAACAGGAACAAGGCTGCTTCTTAGTGCCATAGGAGAATATCCATGGCGGTGCTGCAAAGCATGACCTGTTTCATGGGCTGCAACCCCGATCGCTGCCACGGAGGTGCTGGAATAAACGGTTTCGGATAATCTAACCGCCTTTGTCCTTGGATCATAATGATCTGTCAGTGAACCTGCAACAGGCTCAACAGCAACGTCGTACAAACCGTTGCTGTTGAGAATCTGCCTGGCAACTTCAGCCCCCGTCATTCCTCTCATATTTCCAACCCGGCTGTATTTATTAAATGTACTTTTTACTTTATACTGCGCGTATAATGAAAATAAAAGTGCAGGTATTACTAAAATAAAATAATAGCTGTTCATTGGTTATCCTCCTCAAAATATCTGTTGAGTACATCTTTTCTGTCCGTTCAAATGCTTTTTCTTATCAAATTTCCAGTGAACTCGAGTTGCTTTAAAAAACGCTTTGTTGATATTGTACCCTGCTGTTAAAACCGAATTCTGTTTTAGGATACTGATTTTTATCCATTGAAAAAATTGTACTTTATTGACCTTCAATAAATAAAAAAGACCTTTAACATCAACCCGAATTCACGAGATCATGTTAAAGGTCTTGCTTTCCATTCAGGAGTATAAAGCCAGGCAATCGCAAACGCCGGTTGTTGACTTTATAGCTTCTAAGCTACTCCCCTTTATACATATAGTTTATCATAATATACAATTCTAGTCAATACACTTTTCAACTCTATGCTCTGCAGTGTACATGTTTATTATTTGTGTATATTTACTTCCATGTATTAATAAATATATTCATCTTCCTACTATTTTGATAAAATACCGCTAATAATATATAAACAAACAAAGAAAAGGAATGATACCATGAAATTGCTTCGAAATTCAACCCTTTTATTTTTGATCAATATCATTCTGATCTTCATAGCAATATATTCGTCTTCCCTGATAACACGGAATGACCTGGGTCAGATCGTTACCGTCTTTTATATGTTTTTTCCTGCCATTGCATTGCTTAGTGGAATTTTAGCACGTTCTCTGACAAAAAAGTTTTGGATTCCCCCTCTCATTACTGCTTTGGCCTTTACTTTCATCGTACTCATTAGATATAACAGCGGCGGATTGATCTACGTGCTTTTTTATACCCTCATCAATATACTGGGTTATTTAATAGGAATAGGAATTGAAAAAACATATTCCCGGATAAAGTCAAAGTCGGAATAGAGATGAGTATATTTTCACTTCCCCGGCAAAATCATAGAATTAAAAAAAGTCACGAAGCAGCTCTTCATGACTTTTTATATATTGCTGCCTTCAGTCTATTTCTTAAAAATACCAAAGGGCTTTCCAACCGGTAAAAATACTTTGCCGAAATGTGTATTCAATACTGACGCAGCAGATCCGTAAAATGAGAATAATGCAATAAAGAATTCTGCATAAGCAGCAAGTTTATGTGAGAACTCCGGCGCAATTTCAAAAGCATTCAATGATAAGCCGATAAACAAGAGGTCAATCAGGCAGAAAATGATAAACAATACCTTGTTTGTTTCAACCGCCCCAATGGTCATAAACACTGAAAAAATCAGATAGCCCGCAAAAGCAACTCCCAGCTGCTTGCCATCCACGTTGGAAGCAAGTGCTTGTCCAAAAACGCCCATTTTGATCATCCATGAAGCAGCGACAGCAAACCAGAAGAAGGCGTATCCACCAAAGGCAGTAGTCCCAAAGGTGTTGTTTCTTTTAGAATCGTTGATGCAAGCGAATAGCTGTGCAAAGGCCCCCAAGAATATAGCCCAGGGAATCACAAAAGATAACCCATGGGTCCACTCCATCTTTTGCGATGAAGCCACCAGGGTAACCATTGCAAGACCGAACAGGCCAAGTGCGGAGGGATCAGCGTTGACAATTTTTACATTTTGTGTTTCATTCGTACTCATAAAGCCTCCAAATTGTTTAATAAGAAATTGAGCCTAAGTGCCCAAACCATTTTAACCGATGGTATCGACAAAAGTCAAAGTATTTATACGATTTTTGTAGTCCATTGCTCCACATTCCATACGTCCGTGACCCAATCCTCATAAAAATCAGGTTCGTGACTAACCAGCAAAATCGTGCCTCTAAACTCCTGCAGCGCTTTTTTAAGCTCTTCTTTGGCGTCTACGTCCAGGTGGTTTGTCGGCTCATCCAATACAAGCCAGTTGATATCCTTCAGCATCAGTTTACAGAGCCTTACTTTCGCATTTTCACCACCACTCAGCACCATCATTTGATTCGTGATATGCTCTGTGGTCAGGCCACATTTTGCCAAAGCCGCACGGACTTCCGCATTGGTCATGGCAGGATATTCGTTCCACACCTCTTCAAGGGCCGTATTGCTATTGAATCTTCCTGACTCCTGTTCAAAATATCCCGGATAGAGGTAATCATCCAATTTTACTTCTCCGGAAACCGGCTTTTGAATTCCCAGCAAAGTCTTCAGCAGCGTGGATTTTCCCAGACCGTTCACACCTTTGATTGCAACCTTTTGACCTCTTTCCAGATTTACATTCAAGGGTCTTGTGAGCGGCTCATCATAGCCGATGACCAAATCTGTCGCCTGAAACAGAAATCTTCCCGGAGACCTTGCCTCTTTAAACTTGAAAGTCGGCTTGACTTTTTCTCTGGTTTTTTCGATAATCTCCATCTTGTCCAGCTTCTTCTGACGGCTCTTTGCCATGTTGGTTGTTGCCACTCTGGCTTTATTTCTTGCGATGAAATCCTCTAATCTTTCTATTTCCTTTTGCTGTTTCTCATAAGCCTGTTGATTCTGCATCTTTTTCAGTTGATACATCTGCTGGAACTGGTCGTAGTTTCCGGAGTATCTGGTCAGGATTGCATTTTCTACATGGTATACCACATTCACAACTTCATTCAGGAATGGTATGTCATGAGATACCAGAATAAAGCTGTTCTCATAGTTTTTAAGGAAGTTCTTGAGCCAGTAGATATGGTTTTCATCCAGGAAGTTGGTGGGCTCGTCCAGGATCAAGATCATGGGGTTTTCAAGGAGCAGTTTCGTCAGCAGCACTTTGGCTCTCTGACCTCCGCTCAAGTCGCTCACATCCCTGTCCAATCCAATTTCACCAAGACCCAGGCCATTTGCCACTTCCTCTATCTTTGCATCAATGATATAGAAACCATTATGCTCCAGAGTACTCTGGATTTCTCCAACATCCTCCATCATTACGGCCAGTTCCGCTTCGGAGACTTCGGCCATTTTCTCATAAATCTGCAGCATTTCCTGCTCCAGATCAAACATATGCTGGAAAGCTTCTCTTAAAACTTCCCGGATGGTTTTTCCCTTGATTAATGCGGTGTGCTGGTCCAAATAACCTGTGGTGATTCTATTGCACCATTCTACCTTACCTTCGTCCGGCATCAGCTTTCCGGTAATTATATTCAAGAATGTAGATTTTCCTTCTCCGTTGGCTCCCACCAAGCCTACATGTTCACCTTTAAGCAGGCGGAATGAAACATCCTCCAAAATTTTTCTTGCCCCAAAGCCATGGTTTACTTTTTCAACATTTAAAATACTCATTGTTTCCTCACTACTTAGTATTTTTTTTGATTACAGCTATTTATTCTAACTTATTCCCGTACCAAAAGTCAAAGCTTACCTACCATATACCATTTTATGCAGCAAGTTCCTCCCAGCCAGCCTCAAGAAAAGCCGCTTATCATCCATTACCGATGTATAAGCGGCCTTCTATGTAACTCCCCTTTGTCCTATAAATAGCGACCTACCCCAAACTTGGCTGCAGATTCATTCTGTCCAAGCCAACAAATGCTACGAGCGTCATGTCACTCACATAGTGATCCTGGTTCGCCAAAGGTGCGTTCTGTGTTATATCTTTTATTGCAATCGCATAAACATTCTGGCACCGGATCAGCATTTCGAAAAGTACACTGCTGACTTCCTTATATACTTTTCTTGTGATCTTTACAAACCTGGAATCCAGTAAGATATAAGAACATCTTCTTAAAAGCTTTTCCGGAGTCCCTTTTGAAATAATTCTCATTTTCTCATTAATTAGATGTGTTGAAACATTAATCCTGTCACCGGTGCCAAAGGTCAATTCATCTACCTTGGGTGCAATGCTTTCAATCAGATTTTTATCAAAACCCTTGGATGTTGTAAACTGAAAAATTGCCTTTTCATATTCATCCCCGATAATACTGGCCTCTTCACTGCTGATCTTCATTACTTCGGCGTAGTTGCTTAATATCAGCGAATGCATAAAAATTCCATAACTTTTTTCACCTTCATCAATAAGGTCCGCTTTTTTCAGCTTTCCATCCAAATAAATCTCACTGACAGCAACCTGATTGGCCTTCTTGTTCTTTTTATTCTTCCCTACCTGACGTGCGCTTAATGGAACCGGAGACAATTGTTTCATAGAATCCATATGGATGATCTCCTCCTATGTTATATAATGAAAAAAACTCTACACCCATACCGTTAAGATAAGGTGCAGAGTCTCACGATTTCGTTTGCAAAACCGGGCTGGGTCACAGCCGTATTGACGGTTTGGCTTCTGTAAATGTTATTACAGACCGTTACTCCCTCTGTACTGATTTGATATCTCAAATCATATTCATTTTCAACTATCTTAATTGTAGTATAAATAATATTAATTGGTCAATAAAATAATTGTTAATAATTTATTAACTTTTTCCAATTTTAAAACCGCCAATTAAATAATATGTTTTGCATTATACCAAAACAGCATTTTTTTACCCGCCATAATTATTTTCTATTGACGAAAAATATCATTATGTGGATGAAAGGAGTTGAAAGACTGTGAAAAAAAGCACCGCAATGATCATTACTTCCGTTGCCATCGCCAGCCTTTTGCTGACAGGATCGCTTTTGAACAACCAGGGAAAGCCTGTGGATGTAAAAGCGGCTCGTGCAACACGCGGAGACATCAGTTCATACCTGTCAACCAGCGGGAAAGTCAAGTCTCAGACTACTGAACAGTATTTCGGTTCACCGCAGCTGACAGTAAAAAAAGTCAATATCCAGCCAGGTGACGCTGTAAAACGGGGGCAAACCCTCATTGAATTCAACACGGAAGACCTATCAGCCAATTTGAAGTCTGCACAAATACAGTACAACAATGCCGTACTTCAAAAGCAAGAGGCCGTGAACCAGAATCAACAAATCAAATCGAACATTGCCAAGCTGGATGCCCAAATCAGTGCTCTGCAAAAGCAGGATCCTTCGGATGAAGCTCAGATTCAAGCCTTAAAGCAAAGAAGAGATGCCTTGCAGCCTGTATCCAACGAGAAAATTCAGATGCTTGACAACACAGTCCAAACAACAAAAGCTGCCCTTGATTCTATCAACAGAAAGTATTCGGATGCGCAAAAAGGCCTTGTATCGGAAATCAATGGGGTTGTGACCCAGATCAATGCCAATGAGGGTGCAGTACTGACTCCATCTCTTCCCGCAGCAGTAGTAGAAGATTTGCAAAATTTAAAGGTCTCCATATTATTGGGGAAATACGATGCCCCCAAAGTAAAACAGGGACAACCGGTCATGGTGAGTTATGCAGGAAAAACCTATCCGGGGAGCATTTCCTACATCAGTCCGACTGCCGCCGATAATGCCACAAACTTGAAAACACCACAGCTTTCCGGGGCAGACTCATCACTCAATGCAGAAGCTGTGATTACAGATACTGCTGGTGACTTGAAGATAGGCTTTGATGTAGATACAAATATTCTGATTGCCAAAGTGGATAATGCCGTCAAAATTCCTTCAGAAGCGCTGCGGCATGACAAAACTACCGGAGACTATGTCATGACAGTCGAAAATAATAAAGCTGTGCAGAGAAATGTAAGCACCGGTGTTCATTCAGATACTGAAGTCCAAATCGTGGATGGTCTTAAAGAAGGAGATACATTGATCCTCAGCCCCGTTGAGACTGTCAAAAGCGGTACACTCGTTCGTATTCCCGGAGGAGCAAAATGATCAGAGTTTCAGAACTGGAAAAGGTTTATTGCAACGGAGATATACAGCTTACCGCTTTAAAAAAGATCAATCTGGAAATTGAGAAAGGTGAATTCACTTCGATCATGGGGCCCTCCGGATGTGGAAAATCTACTTTGATGAATATACTAGGCTGCCTTGATAAAATGAACCATGGCCAATACCACATCAATGGACAAGACGTTTCCCGTCTGACCGATGATGAGCTGGCTTTCATCCGAAACAAGGAAATTGGATTTGTCTTTCAGTCCTTTAATCTTCTTCCCCGGATGAACATTTTGGAGAATGTTGCATTACCCATGGTATACGCAGGTGTTGCTCCTCATGAAAGACGGGAACGTGCCATTAAAGCACTTGAGAAGGTAGATCTAACCAAAAGGATGAAACACAAGCCGAACGAAGTATCCGGAGGTCAGAAGCAGCGGGTTGCTATTGCTCGTGCCATTGCCAACAACCCATCAGTGATTTTGGCCGATGAACCCACAGGCAACCTGGATACAACCGTTACTCTAGAGATTATCAAGTTGCTTCAAAGCTTGAATAATGAAGGAGTTACTATTTTAATGGTAACTCATGAGCCAGATGTTGCCCAATACACCAAAAGAATCATCCGGATGAAAGATGGGGATATCGTTTCTGATGAAAAGAACGAGCAAAAAATTTTACATTAACAAGTACTCCTATAATTCAAAGGAGGTGGGGTTTGTTTGAATTTGTTTGAAAATATCAAGATGGCTTACGACAGCATCATAGCAAACAAAATGAGGTCTTTTCTCACCATGCTGGGGATCATTATCGGCATCAGTTCAGTCATTACCATTGTATCTCTCGGTCAGGGCGGTCAGAAAAGCATTACCGGGGAATTTGAAAAAATCGGCGCTTCTTCTGTCATCATCAGGGTGAACTCTGAAAAAGCAGCTGCCAGTGATTATATCTCAACGGAAGATATCCGACAGCTTAAAGAAAAGGTTCCCTATATCAAATACGCCTCTCCGACCATACAGAAGCAGGGTAATGCTAGATCGGAAACCAATACAAAAAAGGCTGTGCTCACCGGAGGGAATTCCGACCTCAAGAATATTGAAAACCTTGAAATGCTCTATGGCAGATTCTTTAGCGAGTCAGAAGTACTTCAGGGCAGCAGTATCGCCGTTATCGACGACGCTTCAGCAAAATCACTGTTTGGGCTTACGGACGCCACCGGTAAAAAGATCAGTATCGGCCCTCAGGGGGCAGGCAAACAAGTAACGGTTATTGGAATATCCAAAAGCCAACTGGGGATATTCGGGGGGAATAATGAAAATATACCGGCCTTTGTTTATGTCCCTTTCAGCTTCCTGCAAGCCCTTTATGGAACCAGCTTTCTGACGGATTCCGTTACCATCACCGCAACAAACAAGAATGACATCGAGCTGGCAGGAACTGCTGCCGTCAATCTTCTTGAAAGCAGGCATGCCAATCGGGGCAGGGAGGTTTACAAGGCGGACAACTTCATGAAGCAATTGGATCAGGTGAATAATATTCTTGGCATCTTCACCGCTTTTATCGGTGCAGTAGCCGCTATTTCACTAATTGTTGGCGGTATCGGTGTTATGAACATCATGCTGGTATCTGTAACGGAAAGGACCCGGGAAATCGGGATTCGAAAAGCCATTGGTGCAAGAACCCGAACCATTCTGGCCCAATTTCTTACTGAATCTGTGATTATTTCTTTGATCGGAGGCATCCTGGGTTTATTGACCGGGCTATTGGCAGCATATGCTATCGGGCGTTTTGCAAAAATCACCCCCTCCCTGTCTCTCACAATGATCGTTCTAGTTGTTCTTTTTTCCAGTGCCGTCGGTATCTTTTTCGGAATATACCCTGCAAGGAAGGCGGCCCGTCTGGACCCCATTGAAGCCTTGCGATATGAATAGTTTGTTAAAAGCCTGCATCCCTTTGCCATTTTTCCAATCAATGAACGGGGTGCAGGCTTAAAAATGCTAAATAATATTAGTCCAAAAATGTCTAGTTAAAAAACATCTGCCGGCTGCATCTTAGTCGTATCATCAGCTTGTTTTTAATATATTCTCCACTTCTGATTGTTTCATATAATTTGAAGTTTTAATCAGTTTACCGTTTTTATAGTATCTTACATAGGGAATCAGATCATTCTTCCACTGGGTCTCTTTAAAATTCATAAATTCCTGCCGGTAGTCTGTTTTGTTGTACACCAGTTCGTACACATCAATGGGCTCATCCATCTGAATCCCATAAATCCATTCCTGCATATGACGCCACTGAGGGCACCAATCCTGGGTCATGATAACAATTACCTTATTCGTTGAAGCCGTTACATCCTCCGTAAACTCACCATTCTTCACGGCTGCTAGAACCTGCTCTTTAGTCAACTCTTTTCTATTCATCATCGCTGTATCTCCGGAACCACCAAATAGTCTTTAGTTAAAACGATACATATATTATACCTCTTGTTCATCAATTCTAAACGCTCCAATGTATAATCCTGCTGTATCGAATCAAGCCAATCCCAATTGCATAAAAAGCTCTTGCTGCATTCGAATGCAGCAAGAGCTCTCAATACCAAGCTGATATTTTAACTAACTGTACATTTCTTTCCTTAACGCAGCGATGTCTTCGCTCTCCAGGTACTCATCATAAGTCATCTGTCTGTCAATCAATCCCTTTGGCGTAATCTCGATGATTCTGTTTGCAACAGTCTGAACAAACTGATGGTCATGGGATGCAAACAGCATGGTGCCCTTATAATTAATCAAACCATTGTTTAAAGCAGTGATGGATTCCAGGTCAAGGTGATTCGTAGGTTCATCCAGAACAAGCACATTCGCGCCGGAAAGCATCATTCTTGAAAGCATGCAGCGAACCTTTTCTCCTCCTGAAAGCACGCTGGCTTTTTTGAGCGCTTCCTCGCCGGAGAAAAGCATTCTGCCGAGCCATCCGCGCAGGAAGGTCTCCGTCTGGTCTTTTGAGAATTGTCTGAGCCAATCCACCAGGGTTAAATCCACTCCGTCAAAATATTCGGAATTGTCCTTTGGAAAATACGCCTGGGAAGTAGTAACACCCCATTTGAAGTCTCCACTATCCGCTTCCATTTCTCCCATCAGAATCTTGAATAAGGTAGTCTTTGCAAGGCCATTGGTTCCGACGAAAGCGATCTTGTCCCCCTTATTTATGATAAAGCTGATATTGTCCAGCAGCTTTTCCCCTTCCAGTGTTTTGCTGATGCCATTCACCATCAAAAGATCGTTTCCGGCTTCACGGTCCGGCTTGAAATCCACAAAAGGGTACTTACGGGAAGACGGTTTAATATCCTCCAGTGTAAGCTTTTCCAAAAGCCTTTTACGGGAAGTCGCCTGTTTGGACTTGGAAGCGTTGGCGCTAAAGCGCTGAATGAATTCCTGAAGCTCGCTGATCTTCGCTTCCACCTTTTTGTTCTGGTCCTTCGCCTGCTGGAGCGCCAGCTGGCTGGATTCATACCAGAAGTCATAGTTACCGACATATAGCTGAATCTTTCCATAATCGATATCTGCAATATGGGTACATACCTTGTTTAAAAAATGTCTGTCATGGGATACCACGATGACAGTGTTTTCAAAGTTATAAAGGAAGTTCTCCAGCCATGTAATCGCTTCTATATTCAAGTGGTTGGTCGGCTCGTCCAAAAGCAGGATGTCAGGATTTCCAAAGAGAGCTTGCGCCAGGAGCACCTTGATCTTTTCATTACCATCCAGCTCTTTCATCTTCTTATAATGGAACTCTTCGCCAATACCCAGACCATTGAGCAGTGTGGCCGCTTCCGACTCTGCTTCCCAACCATTCATCTCAGCAAACTCAGCTTCCAGTTCGGATATTTTAATTCCATCCTCCTCGGAAAAGTCAGGCTTTGCATAAAGCACTTCCTTTTCGTCCATGACTTCGCAAAGACGTTTATGCCCCATAATAACGGTTTTTAACACTTCATATTCATCAAACTCAAAGTGATTCTGTTTCAGGACTGCAAGTCTGGCCCCGGTAGGTATGATAACTTCTCCCTTGTTTGCCTCAATCTCACCGGAGAGGATTTTGAGGAAAGTTGACTTTCCTGAACCGTTGGCACCGATAAGTCCATAACAGTTACCGGGTGTAAACTTGATGTTTACGTTTTCAAATAAAGCACGGCCCCCATATCTTAGGGATATACCGCTAGTACTGATCATATTTCTTACCATCCTTCTATTTAAAAGTATACAGCATGCTATATTCCGGGATCAGAACAAAAACTATGCCGCTAAATTAAGAAACTCAATGAATACCGCCAAAAGACACTATAGATTCCATAGCCCCGCTCACTATAGGCTTAGCTTGAATTTAAAAGTTAAAAGGGGCTGCTAAGCATGAAACTCGCCTTGAGGTCGTGGTATATCAATGTGAAATTAACGACCTCGCTCATTATATACTTGACTAAAAATCAAATAATTCATTTAATGTAGCCAAGTATGAAATTCGCCATGAGGCCATGATAAATCAATGAATAATTAATGGCCTCGCTCATTATAGCACATATGTGTATCCACGTCTAATCCTTGCAGAAACATTTGAATAAATTTGTATCAAAATACAAGCAGTTCTCAAAGGATATAAGACATTACGGAAATATATGGTACGCCTTGATCAAACTATGATAAAATATAAACAGACACATAGCGTTCCAAAAATGTTTGTTTTTTTGTACAACTTGGTGGTAAATACGCAATAAACATAATATATATAATTATGTGTTTTACGAAATACGTAAACATGAATTCAGTTTATTAAGAATCATAGTTTTCAAGTCTACTGATTCCATATCTCTTAAAGCACGCTTCAGTGTAATCAGCGTAGAGGACTTGCCTTCTATGATTTTGTTCCCCGTTTAATTATGGAGCAGCTGTTTTCTCAGCTCCTACAAGGGAGAGTGGTAAAAATGGTAGAAAAAGATCTTCAGACCGCGGCAGCTATAAGGCCCCACTTCAAAACCGAGACCTTCAAGCATGCACTTTTGGAAATTCGGAATGGAGATTCCGTAAGAAGTATTGTCGTGTCTTTTTCCCGATGGAAGGACATAGAAAACTGGTTTAGGGATACCGGTAATACTTCAGATTATGTATTTGAGGCGACTAACTCTGGAAAACCGCATACGATCCTGAGACTGAGCCGTTCCACATCTGAAATCAGGCTCATCGAACTCTCCAACATGAAGTTGTTTGTCAAAAGCCTGGGTTATATCTTTTTTTCATCGATTCCAGCCATTACGAATGTTGTCTCCGCTTTGCTTCTGATTGCTTTTGTCTGGGGTGGAGCTGCCCTTTCTGCCTTTGCCGACCATCAAAAAAATAGCGAAGTGTGGATGGAGCCTGCCAGGACAAATACGACCACGATCATTCAGTTATTTCTGTTGATATACGCTTTTCTTTTCGTTCTTAAGGCATTCAGAATCATTAGAGATAAGTTCTATGCGGTCCGGGAAGATTATGAACTAAGTCTGATCGGTTCGCTTGCCTTGAATGCAGTCGCTGTTTCTGTCATTGGGGTTATCGGAATTGGCGGGCTGATCAGCTTGATCAAGTCATTTCTTTTATAACTAAGACCAATATGATTAAGACAAAACAAGCTCAGGTTTATTCCTGAGCTTGTTCCTTATCCAATTATAAAAAGCATAAATTTATAGGCTTTCAATAAACCGCCCCGAGGCCTTTCTCATATCCAATCCCGTGCGATTTAGCGCTGTTTTTACCTTCTCATATTCCTGCGGCCTCTTTATTTTTAGCGTGGTCGTCTTAATGAGTTCCTCCCGGGTCATCACAAAATACCGGATGATCTTATACTGCGGAATCGTTTTATTGATTTCTCTGATGGCACCGTCAAAGGCAGCAGCAAGCTCTTTTTCAGAAGGCGTTTGCCCTCTATCTTCCATCAACTTTTCCTGATCTACTACCAGCTTTGCACAGATTTGAATATCTCCATCGGGTGCAGTATTCCCCCAAACAAAAGATTCCTTAACCCCCGGAATGTTATTCAAAAGTACTTCATATTCCTCCGGGAAAGCTTTCTTTCCATTGGTTAATACGATCATGGATTTGGCGCGTCCGGTAATTCTTATAAATCCATTTTCATCGATGGTACCCAGATCTCCTGTCCTGAACCATCCCTCACTGTCAATAGCCTCTGCCGTCGCTTCAGAGTCTTTGTAATAACCAAGCATCACATTAGGTCCTCGAGTAATGATTTCTCCCATCCCATTCTCATCCGGCGAATCAATGGCCACCTCAATTCCAGCCATAGGGTATCCGATGGTTCCGGTCTTGTTGATAAAATCATTATTAGCGGCAACCACGGGCGAGGTCTCAGTAAGGCCATATCCCTGAAGCAGGGTAAGTCCGATCTTATCGAACCCTACAACTACCTCCGGATCCAAGGGCGCTGCCCCTGAGACAGCAAGTCTCAAATGCGGGCCAAGCTGTTCGAAAACACTTTTGAACAGCCTCCTTCGCAAATCAATTCCCAAGGTCCTGAGTACATCCGAAATCCTTGTAAGTATCTTAAAAGCCTTGGCTTTTCCTGATTTCTCGATCCCATCCTGCATCTTTCTATACATGGCTTCAAGAATTGCCGGAACAGCCACCAGCAGTGTTACTCCATATTCCTTCAGGTTTTTGGCAATATATTTGATCCCATCGCAATACGCAATACAAACACCGCTATGAACCATAAAAAGCAGCCCGATGGTATTTTCAAAAGTATGATGCAGCGGGAGCAATGAAAGGTGAACATCTCCCGGTCCCACTTTAATTGCTGTCGTGATTGCTGTCACATTGGAAGCGATGTTGGCATGAGACAGCATAACTCCTTTTGAAGTGCTTGTCGTTCCTGAAGTAAACAATAGGATGGATAGTTTATCCCTGTCAATGGTTTGATCTACAAAGGACCTGTCTCCTGAATCAAAAAGGCTCTTTCCCTTTTTAATCAGATTGTTCATTGATACGAACCGGGAATCCCCGCTTAAATCATTATTGATTTCGTTCATACAGATATAGTATTTAATTCGTTGATTAGTGGCAGAAATCTCCAACATCATGTCCTGGTAAGACGGGCTATAGAAAATAGCGTCTACGTTCCCGCGCTCAATGAGGTTTTCCACTTCATTTTTCGGAAGGTATTTATCCAGGGGCACAGCAATTCCCGTCCCGTTGACAACAGAGAGGTAACATACCCCCCATTCATATCGGTTTTCACTGATGATCGCAATGCAAGCGTCTTTGAGTCCCATCGATAAGAGTGCTGTTCCAAGGCAATCAATTTCCTGATCAAATTCCACGTAGGTCTTACCAATAATTTTCCCTTGATGATCCTTAAACCTGAAGGCGAAGGCATTACCATAATCCTGCGCACTGCCCTTTACCAATTCCTTAAGATCTTTTACGGTCCGGGGGTTATAGTAGCCTACCCCTTCAACAACCCTTCTTCCATTCTTTTCAGTAATGCTGATTCCTTTGTTCAATGAATGATTCCTCCTAAACGGCTGCATGTTTTTAACCATCACTTATATATTATCATATCTATAGGGAGTGCGAAAAATCTTTTTTTACTGGCTTTATTTTCTTCAGTTTTCACTATGAAAAAATCTGTCCGTGTAAAATCCTTTTTTGTTTTATTTCTCACCTGCCCTTCCAATATTTCTATATCCTTAGTTTTTCCTGTTACACATTTATTTTTCCTTCCTATAACCTTTTCCAGCCTTCAACATATACTATCAACAGAGTATTGAATTTAAGAGGAACTCCTATGAAGATTTCGTCCCCCTTTGAGAGATTGGTACGGGCTAGTCGAAATGCACAGAAAAGGTCCCCGTTCCGTCCCATAAAACCAATGAAAAAGCTAAATCGTAAAAGAGTATACAAACCGAAGACCCTAGGGAACCCTCGCATCTCATTTCCTGCATCCATGCAGAATATGATGAAGGGACTCTCTTCTGCTCTTTCCAGAATAACAAGGAAAACTCCGACTGAAGATTATGATGCTGTCATCCGAGGTTTTCTTCCGACCAATGCGAAAGTTTTAGCTCCCCAATTTCCCAGGGACTCCGGAAGATACGTTTTCGCAGATTTGGATGGAGATTCGCAGAAAGAACTGGTCACGACTTATAGACTCAATGATTTGAATGTAACAATGGCTTTAAAGAAACAGGGTGGGCAGTGGATGAAGGTTGCTGAGTACGCTGCTGTCAGTGAGGATTCCCTTAACTTTACCGGAGCCGCCAATATTACTGGAGGCGGCAGAGAACAGCTGTTATTGGGCTGGAAAACCAAAGAAAACCGTGGAGAGCTTCAAGCGTATTCCCTACATAATGGGCAGTTGAACCAGTTGTTCAAGCATGCCTACAATCATATGGAAGTTCTGCCATCCTCAAATAGACAGGCATCCAATCCGTCACAGCTGGCCCTTTGGAATCTTAATGCAAGAGGCGTGTACGATGTTGCCTTGAAGGAATGGAATGGTTCGGAGATCGTGGATGCAAAAAACCAAACCACGTATTATCACTCCCATGTACTCCCATACTACGGGCGAATGGTTAAGAAAATGCCGCAGAATCCTTCCAACTGGTACGGGATGGCCGTTGCTTTAGAAAAGGCAGGAATGGACCGGGATGCATTGACAGCCGTTGAGATGGCAAGTCGATACAACCCGACCGCTTCCAATCTCCAAGAGCTTTCTGCGCTCAAGGAAAGACTTGTTGAAAAGCTAAAAACCTAAATGAACTAAAGGGCTGCCGAGTACTTTCCTTATCAGGCAGCCCTTTTCCTTTATTGTTCTTTATTCTTTTGAATATACCCGTTCACCTGCTGCTCAAGAATCTCAAGGGGCATTGCTCCATCTTTCAGCACAGTGTTATGAAATTCCCGGATATCAAACCGGTCGCCCAGCTCCTTTTTTGCTTTCTCTCTAAGCTCCAGGAATTTCATCATTCCGATTTTATATGCACAAGCCTGCCCCGGATCTACAATATAACGTTCTACTTCGATGGTCACTATGCTTTCCGGCATGCCGGTCTTTTCCACCATATACGCTATGGCCTTTTCCCGGGTCCATTTTTTGTAGTGAATGCCGGTATCCACAACCAGTCTGGCAGCACGCCACATTTCCGACTGCAGTCTTGCCAGATTTTCATACGGATCCTTCTTTGGATCATTCTCCCATGCAAGTTTCTCTGCATACATGGCCCATCCCTCGGCAAATGCTGTATACGGGACTGCTTTCCTGAATATCGGAACCCCCTTTAGCTGTTTTTGAAGCATTCTCTGCATATGGTGTCCCGGTATACTCTCGTGTGCGGCTAAAGGTTTGACGCTATACTTCGTCATATCCTCCATTTTACCGACATTGATCTGAAGAATGCTGGGCTTGGATCCATCCGGTGAACCATGGAAAAGGTAGGCCTGAGGCGCTGTCTCCTGTTTAAATGCAGGCACAGGTCGAACTTCCAGCTTCGCCTGCGGTCTCAACTCGAAGCACTTCGCAGTATTTTTATCCAGCTCCGCAATGGCAGTTTCGTAATCTTTTAAAACTGCTGCTTTTCCGGCTTCGTCATTAGAGTATTTAAACCGGCTATCCAAAGAAAGATTTTTCATGAATTCTCCGGGAGCTATATCCTTTTGTCCCAACTGCCGGATGGTTTCCCGCATTTCTCTTTCGATTCGTGCAACTTCATTAATCCCGATTTGGTGCACTTGCTCCGGAGTGAAGTTTGTTGTAGTGTATGCTCTCATCTTGTAAGCATAATAAGCTTCTCCGTCCTGTAGCTTCCATACGCCGTCATCATTGTTTGCTTTGGGAAGAAGAGTCTCAATGTAAGTGATCAGTTTTCCATAGGCCGGGTAAACGCTCTTAACAATTTGAGTTTCCGCCTTTTTGCACAGATCCGTTTTTTCTGAATCTTCCAGGCTTTGAGCCTCCTTCAATTTTTCACGGAATGTGGTGATCAGCGGATTGTTTTCCGGAGTCGATGCGATAAATGATTTCATTTCTTTCAAGGCCTTTTCCAGAACAAATTTGGGTGGAATAATCCCTTTTTCTTCTCTCAATTTGAGCCCCTCGATCACTCCATCAAACTTTGAGTTGAACTTTGAGAGCCTCTCAATATAGTTCTCTGCGCTTTTCTTTCCCTTAACGGTTTGTGTGGATATCAGCAGTTCAGGCAGCTGATTTTGAATCCCTTCATATTGATTGACGGGATAGTTGTGGTACATGAATTTTTCTCCGTCCACCTCATTTTGAAGAAACCATTGAAAAATATCATAAGAAAGTCTCTCTTGATGACCAAGCCCCTTTGTATCCGCAGATTTGAGTATTTCCAGATCCTTCTTATAAATCTGATAAGGCTTTTTCCGGCTCTCCGGACTATTATCCGTCAGATCGTCACTGTAAAAATCGAGTATGGAATTATCAAACAATCCCAACATCGTCAAAGTTTCCGGATCATTCATCATTACTTTCACAAACGTCCTTGTATATAACTGATCCAAACTAAAGGGCCTACCCCACATGAACTTGTAACCCAAAATTGTACCTGCACCTAATACGATAAGTAATAATGAAATTATTATTTTTTTTACTTTATTCTTGAACACTTTATCAAGACCTCCTTTATTCAAATGCGGCTGCAGCATTGCTTTACACATTTGAGTATGGAACGGCCTTCATGAAATCACAATAGTGAAACGTCACTATTTTTATGTATTAGAAGTGAAAAACACAATAGGAAAGGAGTACTATCGTCCCCGTGAGATGTTGATTTTAGTGCCTCTCGACGCCCATGCCCTTTTCCTGTGGATTTTGGACCTGTGAAAGGAGACTTATCAATTCAAAGCGATTTTTAATGCCTATTTTTCTATAAATATTATAGACATGGTTTTTAACCGTATTTTGTGAAATAAATAATTTGCTGCTGATTTCGGGATTTCCATATCCGCTGACAATATATCGTACAATTTCGAGCTCCCTTTCAGTGACTCCATATTTTTTGCAGAGTACCTCATAGGGATCTGCTGCTTCTGCTTTTGTGCGCTCATAATCATTTTGGGAATCGGGTCCTTCCGCTTTATATCCTTTTAGAAAAGCAATCCCGACTGCATTCAGCAGAAAATACATCAATGGAGTGTAAGGGATCTTATAAATAAACAAGGGCAAATTATCCGACATGTTTGTAAGCATTTTCAAAGGAGAAAGGATAAGAATAATTGCTATACTGCTATAAATAAGAGGCTTAATTGAATTATCCACCTGTTTCCTGTTGATCCACAAGCAAATCAAATTAAAGGAAAATACCATAAAAGGAAATAAAGACGCAACATGAGAAGCTTTCAGCCCCCATCGAATCGAATCGTGATACAGATATAATCCTGAAGTAATCAGCAAGCATAAACCTGCTGCTAACCAAAATAAAACCTTAATCTTTTCTTTGAACTGCTTTTTGAGGATATCAAAAACAATTACAGTTAAAAAATAAAGTCCCCCGATGCCCGCAAGGAATTGTCCAAGATAAATAAAGGAACGCAATAGTTCAGGGTGGCCGGGCACATTTTTCCTCAAATATATGTCCAGGGTGTCAAAGAGAAGGAGCATTGTATAGTACAGGTCTCCCCGGATAATCAGCTTCAAAACCCTTTTTTCAAGTTTGGGAACCAGGAAATTCGCCAGTGTGATCAAGCCAATCCCGGTAGAGAATGCAATAAAGTGTATCAATACAAAAACATGATTCATTGAACAGCAGCCTCACAAAGTCAGTATTATTCCTTCAGCAGCAGTTGAATATTGTCCGCCTGGATATCTAAGTAACTCAATGGATTTTTTGCATTATTTATAATACCATAATGTTCAATAAATTACAAAAGGTCTCAAGCTGTCAATGAAGCTTGAAACCTTTCTGAATCAGAAATCAATTATTCCTCATCATAAACAATCGGACTTCCGATCTCACCCAACCTATTCTTCAATGCGTCTTTCCTTATTTTTTAGGAATACTAAACAATCATCCTTTTCTTGATGCCCCTCACTGCCAGCCAGCCAGTGATTAAAACAAATACCGCGCAATACAGCAGATCCAGCAACAGCCCGTAGTTCAATCCTCCCGGAACACAAAATGCGCGAGCCAGTCGGACAACATGGGTCAGCGGCACAATCTCAGCAATAAAAAGTAAGCCCTTTGGAAGATTCTCAACAGGGAATACTACTCCGGAGAAGAAAAACATCGGTGAAAGCAGCCCGCTGAAATAAAAGTTAAAATGGTTGATGTTTTTCACAATGGAAGTGATGAACATGGATACTGTCGCAAACATAATTCCGGTAATAAATCCAATCAACGTCGCAAACACACTTAAAGGATAAGTAACGATTCCAGCCACCCATACAACAATCAACACTGCAAGAGAAAAGAAAAATCCTTTGGAACCTGCAAACAGGATCTCCCCATAGATCAAGTCATTGACGGACAATGGTGCGCCGAGCATGCCATCATAAATCTTATCGAACTCCAACCTTATAAATGTCCCAAAAGTACATTCATAAGCAGCAGTAAACATGGCGCTCGTCACAATCAAGCCGCTGGCCAGGAATAGAACAAAGCTCATATTCCCCATGTCGGGAACAAATTTCCCCAATCCGATTCCCAAGCCGGCAAGCATGATCAATGGTTCCAGAAACGGCGGCAGGGCATTGCTGAAAAAGCTGGAGCAGTAGACCTTCACATGTCTGTACCATACACTCAATATTCTCTGCAGGAATGCAGGTACCTTATAATTGTTATTGTAATTCATTCAAACTCCTCCCTGTCACCTTTAAGAATAGATCCTCAAGATTAGAATGCCGGATATAGTATTCGCTCTCTTTCAGCATCTCTCCAATTTGAGCCAGTTTCTCGGAATCATTGCTGTATGCAAACAAAGTGTCCTTGTGGAATTCATAACGTATACCTGCAGCATCCAATGCTTTGGTGCTGTCACTCCCATCCTTGCTTACACCGTAAAGTTCCATTACGTGTTTCTCAAGGTTGGTTGAAAGCAGTTCTCTAGGCTTGCCTTCGAGCATTTTCTTTCCTTTGTCCATGATAATAATTCTGTCACAAATCTGAAAAGCTTCTTCCATATAATGCGTTGTCAAAAGGATGGTGACTCCCATCTCCTTCAGATCACGCAGCTTGTTCCAGATCAGGTGCCGCACCTGGGGGTCAAGCCCTGTAGTCGGTTCATCGAGGATCAGCAGCTTTGGCTTATTGATCAGCGCCCTGGCGATGGTCAACCTTCTCTGCATGCCCCCGGACAGCTCCCGTACATTGGACTTGGCCTTTTCCTGCAGTTCCATGAAAGAAAGCAGTTCATCAATTCTCTTTTTAGCTTCTCTTGGAGGGATACCATAAAACTTTGAGTAGATATTCAGGTTTTCTGTAACATTCAATTCGGTATCGAGGTTGTCCTGTTGAGGCACGATACCAGAGAAGGATTTAATGACCAGGGACTGCTTTTTGGGGTTATGTCCGAAAACATCTACGATGGTCTCCCTATTCTCATCATGCTCGGACTTCCCGTAAATGATTTTCATCGTAGTGGTTTTCCCGGCTCCATTTGGTCCGAGCAGACCAAAACATTCCGTCTTTTCTACCTGAAATTCAAGGTCATCCACTGCCTTGAAATCCCCAAAGGATTTGTTCAGGTTTTTAATAATAATCGCTTTATCGCTCATATGTACCTCCGAAAAATAGAAACGGTTGAAACTTTGGTATAGTATGCAACCATTCCCAAACATATGTTCTCATGTCATATTACATGATAAATATACCAATGTCAATATTCCCATACAACATCTGATATAAACCCGCACTTCCTGTAACAGTAAACATCGGCCCACAGCCATACCCTCAAGAATTCTTCCTGCTTAATAAACCAGATCATGGCTTGTTAAAATCTCCACAACATTTTCGAAGATTCAGCAAGCTATTCAAAGATATTGTGAGATAATTCACAATGAATGTGAAAAAATAAATAAATATGTTAATATTTTGACTATTATTGCGATATTCCAAGGTTCCTTTTATAATTAAATTACCAACAATAATTTTCATACTTTAAACATTATTTTAGATTTCTCAAGGGGGTTGCCGGAATGATATCCAACAAACAAAATTTGTTAACCTATGTACTTAGTAACGGTGACGAAAAAACCATCCACGTGAATGGTGAAAAACTTCATGAAATCGTAAGATGGTTCCATGATAAAAACAGTCAAAATGCTTATGAAATCCAAGAACAACAAACTGTACTTTTCAAAGATACCATCCTATCAGTCAGGTACTAAGATATTCGTACAGATGATTTAAATGTTTTAAAAGTCAGGCTTGATGGTCTGACTTTTATCATGCCTTCAGTTTCGATCCTTATCACCCAAAGCAGTGAGTATATTCCCGCATAAACAACCTGCTGCTTCATTTTTACTTTCATTTTTCCATAAAAACGATAAAACCCTCCCATACCTCACCTTTCATGCTGATTATACCTCATCGTGAATTACAGGTGAACTACTGGAGGGTTTTATTGATCTCAGTTTATAGTTTTATTTCTAATCGGATGAGTTTCGCCAGCACTTTGATACTCTTTGTTGTCACTGTTTCGGTAATTAAGCTTCCTTTATTGCTGACGAGCAGCAATTTATCTCCATCAAGCCTTTTAATCTGCCGTACCGCCCTTTTACCGTCATACTCAATGAGGAAGATTGCATCCTTCTCGATTTCCTGGGCTGCATAGGCCAGTGCCATATCTCCTTTTGCGATTCTGAAACCGGACATATCTTCATCTTCAATCCGCAGGTAAAATACCTTATCCTTTGCATGGCCTTCCACCTTGTTGTCAATGACCGGCAATTTCCTGATCTCGAGTTCTTTATCCATTTTATAATCATAAACCGGAACCGCCTTCAAAATGCTCCCCAGCGCATCACTCCAAACCTCCACTACAGGTTTTGGAGCTGCTTTTACCGACTTCTTCGGGATATCCTTATCTGCGATTTTGTCATCTGCAGTATAAGTATTCTCGTCCCCCAGATTCTGCCCCAATGCCTTATATATCCTCGTTAAAAGGCTGTCACCAACGACTCTCCTACCCGATTCCACTTCTATGATAAATCCTTCCGAAACCCCCACAAGCTTTCCAAGCTGTTTTTGGGTAATTCCCTTCTCGGTTCTCAACCTGTTGATCTCTGACCCGATTCTGCTCATATCAACCTCTCCACCCTACATATTTTTCCTTAAATAACAATCAAAACAATATACTTCTCCTTCATCGCCATCTCCACATACCTGCTTCAGTTCTTTACCGCATCCGGAGCATGCTACAATTACAGGCGCTGCCTCTTCTTCATCACAAACATATTGGCTGCAGGTCAGGTCGCACTCATTCTCTTCACAGTCCTCACAGGTATCTGAAGGAAAACCGAATTCACACACATAATTCTCAACCGCCCCCTGATCATTTAAGACCCCCTTCAGGTTTCTGCAGCTGCTGCATATACATTCACTCATTGACACAGCCTCCTTCCGGCGTTTTACTATAAAAATTATTGAAGATTTAATTATTATACCCCATTAAAAATCTTTATCACAAGACCCTTGCTCCTCACTGCACAGGATCAAAGTCTGGAGAGCCAGCTGCAGCTGCTCGTCCTCGGGTTCTCGTGTTGTGCCGTATTTTTGCAGTAAACCGCCAACCTTCAGTATCCAATTCATGTTCCTTTTCTGAAGCAGCTTCAAGACTTCCAGCCCGGCCACCATTATCAGTATGCTGATTGCGATTTCCGTCCCCTCGCCTGCGATCGGCAAAAAATAAGCTTCTGCGATGCTATAAAGAATAATTAATGGAATCAGGACAACCATTAAATTCGTCCCGCACCGTGGATGGATTCGCGAAAAGTCCCTGGCAGTTTCAATATTGGCTTCTGATAAATCCGATAATTCCTCTGCCATATGAATGATCTTATGCTCCGCCCCATGAAACATGCGAGCGTCGTTAATTTCTTTGAGTGAGAGCAGCGGTATCAAAATAAAAAAAATCATATATAAATTCGAATCCGAAAAAACAAAAAAGAAGATTCCCAAAATGCTTGCCAGCAGCAAAGCTGGTTTTCTTAAAGTCCATTTTCCCCTTAAAGAGAAATACTCAAGAATTCCTTTAGAAGAAGAAAAGAGTGCAATCCCCAGCATCAAAACCACCTTAAACAATTCTCTCAAAACAGGAATGCACTCCAATTGCTTTTCGATCCGTAAATGATAGAATCGCAGCACACGGCTGAATACCTTCAAGTCTTGAATGGAAACAGTTCCATCACTCCGTCTGATTCCTCGAATGACCTTTCCTGCATCCGTATTTATAAAAATAATGCCATTATAGGAAGCACAACCGCCAATTCTTGAAATCCCGCTCAATTCTCAACAGCACCCTGATCGTCAAAAATTCCCTTTGGATTCCTGCAGCAGCTGCACATGCATTTTGTCATTAGAATCCCTCCCCGGGTATTGGTCTCACATTAAATGATATCCTATTATACCGCATTTATAGAAATGATAAATATCTTATTTTAATCCTAATCCTTAAAATTTCCAAGGAAAGTCCTTGTTCTTTCATTGGACGGGTTTGAAAAAATCTCCTGGGGGCTGCCTTGTTCGATAATCTGCCCTTTGTCCATGAAGATCACCCGGTCTGCGACCTCTCGTGCAAAATTCATTTCATGGGTCACTACAACCATGGTCATATGCTCCGCCGCCAATTTCCTGATAACTTTCAATACTTCCACTGTAAGCTCCGGATCCAGTGCGGATGTCGGCTCGTCAAAAAAAAGAATATCCGGTTTCATGGCAAGTGCTCTGGCAATAGCCACGCGCTGGCATTGGCCTCCTGAAAGCTGGCAGGGATACGCTTCTGCCTTTTCCTTCAAATCCATCTTTTCCAGCAGTTCCAGCGCCATGTTCTCTGCTTCCTTTCTATTCATCCCTGCAACATGAATAGGCGCTTCCGTTATATTTCTTAAAACTGAGAAATGCGGGAAGAGATTAAAGTTCTGAAAAACCAGGCCTAATCTCAGCCGTATTTTTTTAACCGCTTCTTCTGTAATTGCCGCTTCCCCCATGCCCTTTTCCCGGTGAACCATGATATCTCCTTCCACCGTAATTCGCCCCTGGTCAATCTGCTCCAATAGATTGATACAGCGAAGCAGGGTACTTTTTCCTGACCCCGAAGGTCCTATGACAGCTACTACTTCACCTTTGTTTACTTCAAGAGATATTCCGGAAAGTATTTCCTTCCCGTCAAAGCTCTTTACCAAATTTTCAACTTTCAGCATTTGCATCTTCTTGTCCTCCTACTTGTAGTAGCTGAGCTTCTTTTCAGCCTTATGGAAAACCTTGGTCACCACCCAGTTCATCAGAAGGTAGAATAGTCCTGCAACAAATATGGGCATGATGGAAAATATTCTGGAAGCCTCATTCTGAGCTACACGCAAAAGCTCACTAATCCCGATGATTTGCACCAGCGCCGTATCTTTCAAAAGAGTAATGACCTCATTGCTGACAGGAGGCAGTATTCTTTTAATTACCTGGGGAAGAATGATCCGCAGGAAAGTTTGAGTTCTGGTGAATCCCAATACCGATGCAGCCTCATATTGACCGTGGGAAATGGACTCAATGCCGCCCCTGAAGATTTCGGCAAAATAGGCGGCGTAGTTCAAAGAAAAGGCAATTACAGCAGCGATAAACCGATCAAGGTTAATCTTCATTCCCTCCGGCAACATATAGAACGGAGCAAAATAAATAAATATGATCTGCAATAGCAGCGGAGTTCCCCGCATAATGAGGATATAAAGCTTAATCGGGCCGCTGATCCATTTTCTTTTGGAGCTGCTCCCAAGGGCAACAATTAATCCAAGCGGCAGTGAAAATATCAGTGTTAAAAAAAATATTTTAACCGTCGTCAAAGTTCCGCTATATAGAAGGCCTGACAGCCTTATTGTATCCGTCCATCCCGTGATACCGAACATGATTTTCTCTCCTTTATCATGGTCATTCAAATATTGCAGGGCTGGCGACGTAAGCCACCAGCCCCATGAAAGTTAGTGTATTCACTCTGGATATCTTTCTGCTATTTGGCTACCGTTGTGATATCCTTACCGAACCATTGGTTGGAAATAGCAGCAAGCTTACCGTCTTTTGCCATCGCGTCCAGGGTTTCCTGAAATTTTTTCATTAATTCCTGGTCATTTTTACGGAATCCCACTCCATACTCTTCACTGGCCAATGACTCATCCAGAACCCGGTATCCCTTGTTTTGAGCAGTAATATAATACCGTGCAACAATTTCATCCATCAGGACAGTCTCAACACCGCCTTTTTCAAGATCCATCAGTGCAGTCATGTTATCCTTGAACTCAACGACTTCTTTCAGCTTGCCCTTAAAATCTGCCGATGAAGCCAATGCATCTGCTGCGCTTGAGGCAGCCTGCAGCCCCAGCTTTTTCCCCTCAAGATCTGCTGGCTTTGTATAGCCGGATTTATCCATTACAATCAGAACCTGACGATTCTTCATGTATGGGCTGGAAAACAGCACATTCTTTTTACGGTCTTCCTTGATGGTGAATCCATTCCAGATACAGTCAATATTTCCTGTATTGAGCTCCTGGTCCTTTGAATCCCAATTGATTGGTTGAAGCTTCAGCTTTATCCCCAGACGGCTGCAGGCTTCTTTCGCCACATCAATATCAAAGCCAACGATTTCACCTTTTTCATTTCTAAAACCCATTGGAGGAAAGTTTTCATCCAGCCCAAGAATAAATTCACCTTTGTCCTTGACCTTTTTCCAGGAATTATCCGCACCTGAGGCTGTTCCCCCGCATCCTGAAAGCATCAACGAAGCTGCCAATAAAACAGAAACCAATAAATAAACCGACCTTCTCAAAATTATCACCCTTCAATCAAATTATTCTACCTCTGCTATTTTAATTTAAAACTTTACTTTAGTAAAGCGTTTCGTATGTACTCAATTTCAGTCAATAATCCCCATGTCATTCATGTCCAAGCTTTGCTCATCTTATCACAAAATTATATAGAAAAAGACAACCATATATTATATAATCGGAGATATACTTAAAAATTGGACAAATTCAGTAAATATATAAGATCAGGATGTGATACTGTGTTATTTGAACCTTATTTTAAAAGCAATACCTACGATACCCCGGAAGGCACGAAGCGCTCCGTATTGGATATCCTCTCTCTCGGCAGCCGCTGGTACTTCGTATCAAAATACGTGGATGTTATTCTGAAAGCCCGTTCCCTTGCTCTGAAGGGCGTATACGATTCCCAGGCCTGGGCAGCGTCTTCATTTGAGGTAGTCAAAGCAGTGGAAGCTTGCGGAGGGCAGATTCACATCGATGGACTTGATAACCTCCGCAAAGTCGAAGGCCCTGTTGTCTTTATCAGCAATCATATGAGCACCCTGGAAACTTTTATTTTCCCCTGCATTATTGCTCCCTTGATGAAGGTCTCTTACGTAGTTAAAGAGAGTTTGGTCTCCCATCCGTTATTCGGACCGGTGATGAGATCCAGGGATCCGATTGTGGTCTCCAGAAAAAACCCTCGTGAAGACCTGGTCAAAGTAATGACAGAAGGTAAAAAGCTTTTGTCGGAGGGAACTTCACTGATTATATTCCCTCAAAGCACAAGAACCGTAGAGTTTATCCCGGAAAACTTCAATACATTGGGGATCAAGCTGGCCAAGGAAGGCGGCGTACAGGCAGTCCCCATTGCCATCAAAACAGATTTTTGGGGGAACGGAAGAATCTTAAAAGACGTAGGGCCAATCCACCGCAAGGAACCTGTACACATTACTTTTGGAGAACCTTTTTCCATCACCGGGACTGGAAAAGCGGAACACAAAATGGTCATTGATTTTATTTCGGAAAATCTGAAAAAATGGAATCATCAATAACAAAGTCTTAAAAAAAGATTTCAAATGAAGACTTTGATAATACGTTCTTAATGAAAATTGATTCCTCAAAGTAGAACGATCATTTCCCAAGTATCATAACAACAAGAAACAACCTCGGTCACAAAAGTCCGAGGTTGTTTTATTTTAGCCTTGTTCAATTACAAATCACTTACACTATTCATTTTCATCACATTTTGTTGAGCTTTGCACTTTCTAACTAATTTTATGTCCGCTTACTCCTTGGCAAAAGCACCTTCACGATAGTTATTCATCGGATCCCACAAAATCCACTCATCATAGCCGGCTTCTTTCAAGCCCTGAATCTGCTGTCTTACCTGTGCATCTTCATAGTACTGCCAGTTTCCTTTTCCGATCCAGGTTGCGGTGAAATCCTGCAGATAGGCTCTTACCTTGGGTTTATAGCCTTCTACTTTTTCCAGTCTTGCTTTTGCTTTTATAAAGGTTTGTTTGATAACCCCCTGCGGGTCTAAGTCCGGCTTTGGAAACGCAACGCCGTTAATCCGCTGTCCAAGTGCATAATGGGACGGGTAAGCCATAGGATAAACGTAATCGAGACTCTTCCCGACTTCCTCCCAAACCTGTCCGATGCCTTCGGTATCTCCAGGGCTTTCACAGATGATTGCAAATACGTCTCCGGAGAGTATTGCCCCTGGGAGCTGCTGCCTTGCATAGGCCAAGTATTCATTGACAGTCTCATTCATTTTCTTTCCGCCCGTATCTCCAAACACCATTTCACTCTTTCTGCCGTCAGGGAATCGGATATAGTCGAACTGAACTTCATCAAAGCCCTTTGCCAGTGCTTCCTTCGCCAGCTCAATGTTGTATTCCCAGGCAGCCTTATTGTATGCATTCACCCAGTTCATCCCGTTGTGGACATACAATCCTCCATTTTTGTTCTTGATGGCCAGTTCCGGTTTGCTTTTCGCCAGAATCGGGTCCTTAAAGCATACAATTCTTGCGATGGCATAAATGTTGTTGTCATGGAGTTCCTTTACAACTTTTTCCATATCATACCTTACATCGATGGCTCCGATTTCCTTTGCAAGAGGAACCTTGGAATCATAGCATACATTTCCGTAATCATTTTTTACATCAATGACATAACTGTTGATTTCCGTTGTGTTTGCCAGGTCAATATAGTGCTTAAGCCTTGAACCTGCCGAAGTTGCAGTTAAATAGAGACCTTTTGCCTTGACTCTTTTTTTGTCTGCATTGTTGAAAGGGTTTTCGGAATTTGTGGATGTATTCCCGGGCTTTGCTGCAGGCGCCTTATCCTTCTCGGTGTTTTCCTGATTTGCTGCAGGTGCAGGCGTTTGTGTTTCTTGAGTTTTTGGTTTGTCTGCTGCCATGGTTTTTGTTTCACACGCAGTAGAGGATACTGCTATTGTGCTGATAAGTAATGTTGCTGCGATACCATTCAGAATTCTTTTTTTCATTTGTAGATGCCCCCAGTTTAATTTAAAAACACGCTTGAATTAGGTAGATAGGATAACCTCTTTTTAATTTTTGGTGTGTATATAAAATTTATCAAAAAATATCGAAAAGGGCAATCCTCAATATCTGTAAACCCAAAGACTCTGTTCCTATCTTAATATACTTTTAAAATTGGAACCGTATTAAACTAAGCAATTTGTCGATTTAAAAATATAAGGAAAGATGAAAGGAATTAATTATTTTTTTTATCATTCCTGCAGGAAGTCTGAATTTATGAGTTGAATATCCTTGATAACATCGTTTCATGGAATAAAAAAACCCCACACTTTCTATGTGAGATTCCTTGTGGTATTATGTGTATCCTATATGCCGACTCGCTGCAGTTTAAGCCTATTCCAGAAATCGTCCCGCTTCACTTGCCGCTCATGATGCGAATCAATTGGTTCAGATTGATATCCGTCGGTAATCCCTCATCGTGCCAGTGGTTTTTGCATCCGCAGTAATCCAGTAGAACACACTGCGCAGGGATTCCTCGCTCCTTGAGCATCCACCCTCCGGAAATCAGATTTAAAACACATGCAACACCGATGACTCCTGTATCCTCTTCAAAGATCAAGTCATTCCCGCTGTTGGAGATTGAGGATTCATGAGGAACAATAATGACCTCAACACCATACTTTTTCCCGAGTTTGGTCACCCTACCTACAGAACATTCCACAGAACATTCTGAACACTGATAGGCACCGCCCACTGCCTTGGCTCTGCACTTCCCGGCTGGGAGGATTCTCATGCATGCCGGCAATAAAATGATCTTTCTTTTTTTATTCAGGAATGCCTTCCTGTATGTCCTGTTCATGATCTCCGCGCCCACCATATTCAAATGGTATTCCAGCCTTCTCCTGCCGCAGAAAATCACATCTTCATGCCAATACCTTTCAGGGCGAATTTCGTTCAAATAGCGGTCCACATTGGGCGTAAAGGTTCCGAGAACTTCATTGGTTCGGACTTCAAACCAGAGTGTCAGCGCAAATATCGATTCCAGTGTATCTACTGCCTTAGCGTGAGGAATGGACTCCAGGAATTTTTGCCACTTTCTCAGCCTTTTTACTTCCTGCTTGAATTCCCCAGTAGCTTCCAGCCATAGCAGCAGCATATTGAAATGATTGGTATCCGGATCAGCGGCCAGCATATTATCATACAGGTCCGGGGAAAGAAACAGGGTCGACATGATCCCCTTCAGAAAATCTACCCCCGGCTTGAATCTGCCCGCATCCTGCCTTATCTCAGACAGGGATGTAAGCATTCGGCCCGAGGCCTCACCAAGCTTCATAGCATCTCCGCTGTATACCCTCCATAAGATGCCCAGCATGAGGAGTTCCAGAATTACCTCTTCTTTTGCTGGAAGCTCTTCTTTTGCTGGAAGCTCTTCTTTGCCTTCCGCCAGAAAAGCATAATAATCTTCAGTTATATCCGCCAGGAGCCCCCCTGCTTCAATTAATACTTCATCCGTAAAAACCGCAACAGTATTGTAGAAGTTTTCAGAATTGGGTTCATCCTTTCGAAGAGAGTATGTGATTACATACATAAAAAAAATCTCTCCTCACAGTTAAAATTTCTATTGAGTCAATGCAACTATTGTAAATTATGAAGTAATTCATAAAAATGATAGAAGTTTATTTTTACTTTCCATTTATCTTATTTTACGTTGGAACGCAAATAATGTTTGATTTGTAAGTAAATTATCTTTTTATAGCTGTTTCCATGGAAAGTGCAAATCTCTTTTCAACCTCTTTTTGAACAAAGGGAAATCTCATCATGAGCTTTGCCAGCGGTGGAATCTGAACGAGGGGTTTGTTTGCTCGTTTCAGCGTCTTACGTTCTATTTGTCCCCGAGCAGCAAGTTCACTTCCTGCCTGGCGGTATGCATCGTAGATATCCAGTATTGCAGGATATTTCGCTTCTTTTTCGGGTTCTTTTCCGTGTCCGACCAAGCTACCGGATTTTCTGACCAAAATACCGGCTAACTTCGCATCCATAAATTTGGAATAAATCTTAAAGTAATCAATGATGCTTTGAGGGGTCTCATCCATGGTATTATCGCACGTAATCAGCACCGCAAAAGGCTTCGAGCAAATCCTCTTGTCTACATTGTGAAAAAACAGTCCGCTTTTGGTAAAGCTGAAGACACTCATTTTGCAAGTGAAATAATATCTCTCCATGAGTATTCTAAGCAAGCTCGACATGCTGAAGACATACACCGGTGTTGCAAAAACAATCAAATCTGCTGCTCTCATTTTATCATATACCATCGCAGCATCATCCTTATGAATACATTGCAGGAAATGCGTTTCCGTCTGGCACACCTGACAATCAATACATTGTTTGATGTTCAATTCGGACAGATTGATCAGCTCGCAATCCGCTCCTGCTTCTTTTGCTCCATCAAAAAGCTTATCAATCAGATATTTTGTGTATCCCTTGTTTCCACGAAAACTCGAATTAATTGCAAGTATCTTCATGCTCGCTGCCCCTTTCAGAAATTTCATCGCCGGAGAATCTGGGAAAAGTCTCTCTTCATTGAATATTTCCGGTCTAAAAGAAATGATGGTTCTATAGACAATTATATATGATTAATGGTAAATTGCTATAACCTATTCAGCTTTTTACAGAATTATTGTGAAAATGAAGCGGATAGCTGTCTATTCATCTTTTAACCCTATGCATAAAAGCATAAAAACCGATTGATAGCGCTCAACCGGTTTTTATAAATAGAAATCTAAATTCAATTGACAATTCTTCTTGCAGTAATAAAAGCCTTGGAATAAAAGCTGTCCGAAAGACTTGATACAGTGACCCTATGGGTCCTACGCCCCGATGATGCGTGAATAAACTGCCCGTTGCCTATGTACATACCCACATGATTAATATAATTGCGTCCCCCATCGGTATCAAAGAAAACAAGATCTCCTGCCTTCAGCTTATCCCTGGTCACCTTGGTCCCCTGCTTCGCTTGATCTGCAGCCACTCGGTTCAATCGTATTCCATACTTGGAATAAACATATTTTGTGAGTCCGGAACAGTCAAACCCTTTTGGAGAAGTACCGCCCCATACATATTTGACCCCAAGATACTTTTTTGCAGTGCCCACGGCTTGTTGACCAACAGGTACCGGTTTTGGAGCCTTCTTTGTAGTCACAGTATCCTTGGAAACAACAAATTCGTTTTTTACCCAGCCTGTTGTTCCGCTCGTTGTCTTGACTTTGACCCATTCCCCGGATCGACTGAGGATGCTGACCTTGTCATCCACGCCCAAACGGGTGACCACTTTTGAAGTTGTATTTGGACTTTCCCTTAAGTTCACATCCGCGGCTTTGATTTTGTGTGTATAATTCGCAGAGCTCTGGCTTTTTGTTCCTCTGTCCGCCAGATCGGCTTCAGCCATTGAATCCATGGAACCTGAATCTTGAATAGATGTTTCAAAACTGTTTGACTGCTGCAAAGTATTCCCATTTATCTGAGTTTGAAGCCTGCTTAACTCACTCCAAGTTGCTGATTCATTGCTGTTTTGTACCTGATGGACATCCGTTTGAATATGCCCGTTTGGAAATAAGAAAGTAAAACTCGATGCTAAAAACAGAGCAAGCATCGGAAAGATTGCATAACGCCTCTTTAACCTTAACATCAGACCCTCCCATTTTAGCTTCCGAAGTTAGCTGACGGGTTCGGGTAACAGGATCACCCTACTTTTCTTGATGCGAGAAGCGGGATGTGAGAGGCGAGAAAAAGAATAATAATCCCAAATCAACCTACTCAATCATTCTTCCAACATCCGGATCAGATTAACCCCTGTGATTGGTTCCTCCGTACTCCTTTTGCAAGGAGATTCAGCCGTACTTTTCATACGAAAAAATTATATAGGGAATGTCTAATTATGTCAAATAAGAAGATTTTAATGATGGTTTGTCATCTTAATTCAACTGGCTTATCCTTCCATATCCGATCATATTCTTTCTATTTCTTTCCGATCACATGTCTATTTTCATAGTAATCTCTTCCACCTGATTTTTTTCATCCAGCTGGAACAGGAATAACTTTTCCTTCATCCGATATTCCAGCCCAATCCTATTCTTTTTATCTATAAGCTCTTTTCCTTCTCCATATGCTTTGATGACATCCTTCCGCCCAGTGCCGGTAGAAATTCCTCTGGCTGTTTTAAAAACAGAATCCTTCACAAAAACATTCACGATATAATATTCGTTGAAATCTCTATTTTTGACGTCATACCTTGCATTTGAGCTATAGATACTGAAGCCTTCGAACTCATGTAAATAAAACCGGTAGGCAAAATCTCCATAAAAAAACTCTCCAAGAAAACTGCTTTGAGTTTCCTTATAGTCTTTAAAATTCTCATATTTGATATCCAACGCAATATTGTTTTTACCGTCTGACAGGACGAAATCATTTTCTTCCAAAGCTTTACCTTTTAGTTCTTCAATTCCTGTTTTAATATCAAAGGAGTTATTTAAGCGCTGATTATTCTCCTCTGCTGATTTTTTAATTTTGATATCCAGGTTACTTTTAGTTGGCTGAAATATATTTTCCGTTCTATCCGGGTTACTCTCCGACGACTGTATGTCGCTCATCGGGATAGTATCCACTATGAATTGCCCCGATAAGATCAGCCCTGCCATAAAACTAAAAACCAGGATAATTAGAATGAGAATGGTCTTTTTCCTGTACATCTGGTGAAACCTGCCTTCTTCAGTTTACTAGTTCGAATCCAATCTCATTATAGCGTAATAGCAGATTTCAGCCCATAGAAATGAAGAAAATATATCAAAGAGAATGCTCATCTTATTACTCAAATTCCATCTTTAGTTTCTTTTCCCCAAGGTTTTCATAAAAGATCCTAAAAACCGTGCTGATTGCAGCCAATGCAATCCCGCTGGTGATCATCAGCACCCAAAGAGGTTGATAGTTCAATATCATTCCAAACAAACCATAAGCGATTGGGAGGGATACATTCCCTACCAGCGAAGAAACGCTGAATATTCGCCCGGCGATTTGATTCGGCGTATTGGTCTGCAGCAGGGACTGCCAAAAAACAGATGCATTCACGATGGCAACCCCAAGAAAGAGCAATATTCCCATATAGGGGATTACAGCATTGACTCTTAGGAGCTGTACCATTCCTATTCCAAACAGGCAGCTTCCAACTCCTGTCATTATCCAAAACAGGTATTGATCCTTGAGCCGGCTTTTACTCTTAATGCTGAAATATAATGATCCTAGCAGCAGACCGATTCCCATCGCCATTTCCAAGTTTCCGAGATTTCTTACTCCATCTCCCGCCAACCCTTTTGCTAGAAACGGTATAGCAACCGTCACACCTCCGATGAAAAAATGGGCAATGCCAATCGTGGCAATAATCACTGCAACTCTTTTTTGACTCATCACAAAGCGAAATCCATCTTTGATCTCCATCCAGAGATTGCCTTCAGCGCTGGTTCGATTCGTAGGGTTGACAGTCATCAGGGCTTCAAAAATCGCCGCAGCTAGATATGAAATACCGTTGATCAAAAAAACTGAAGCGTATCCTAGAAAGCTGACAGCTGCAGCGCCAAGGATCGGGCCAATGACCATGCAAATTCCCTCTACCAGTTGATTTAAAGCGTTTGCCTTTGGGAGTTTCTCCGCTTCAACAATTTCAGGTATCACAGCCTGCACAGAAGGGTCAAAAAAGGCAGTAGCCATTGAAACCGCAGCCGCTGAAGCAATAACATGCCAGATTTCCAGAATTTCGAATCGAGACAGCAAGAACACTCCAAAGATTAAAAGACCTCGGAGTAAATCAGACACAACCAAAATGCTTCTGCGGTTCCAGCGATCAATCAAAGGACCGCTGAATATTCCAATAATCAATTGAGGCAGCATGGATGCAGCCATAAAAGCTCCCATGGCAGCAGGAGAATTAGTTTTCATCAGAATCCACCAGGCCATGGCGATGGCATAAAATTTATCTCCGATTTCAGAAATAATTTTTCCGGACCACAATAGAAAGTAATTTTTATTAATCATGAAAGTCCCCTCCACCGGGCAGTTTGTGCTCTTCATTTAAAAATCATAAACTATAAGGCAATAGTCAGGTCAACAGGTTTTTTATAGAACGTTTTTATAGAGTCTTTTATAGAATCTCCCGACCAATGGCAGTTCATCAGGCATGCTAATCTTAAGGCCAGATCAAATTCACAAATTCCGCACCTTTCACTCATAAAAAGGTGTAAAAAACAAAAACTAACAAAAAGATTTTAGGAGGAAAAATCATGAGTTTAAGTCCTTGGGATCCTTTCAGATCCTTAGAAACCACCGGAAGAGAGATGAATAACTTCCTGGAAAACTCCCCCTTCAGCTTTTTCGGGAAATCAACGGCCCCCAGGGTCGATGTCTATCAGACCGAGAAAGAATTCATTGTCAAAGCGGAAATACCCGGAGTTTCCAAAGAAGATTTGAATGTCTACGTGGATGAAAATTCTATCCGTTTGTCGGGTGAGACCAAAAGAGATAACGATTACAAGGATGAACATACTTTCCGGGCAGAAAGATATTATGGCAGCTTTTCAAGGACCATCCCGCTTCCTGTTGAAGTAGTGTCGGACAAGGCCAGAGCAGATTATAAGGATGGGATCTTGTCCATCGTTGTGCCCAAGGTTGAGCCTTCGAATATGAGGGGAAGAAAAATTGATATTCAGTAGCAGGGTAGGAAGAAACAATATAAAAGGGGCCAAAGGGTACTATCCCTTTGGCCTCTTTTATAAAGATAAGTTATGCCAGTTCCAGTGCAATCTCCATCATTTGTGTGAAGGTATTCTGTCTTTCCTCTGCAGTAGTCTCTTCATGAGTCACCAGGGAATCAGAAACCGTTAAAATACACAGCGCGTTGACTCCTGCACGTGCAGCATTCATATAAAGTGCCGCCGCTTCCATTTCTATTGCCAGCACGCCCATGCCTGCCCACTTTTTCCAGGATTCTCTGTCGTCATTGTAGAAGATATCGGAGGAGAAGATATTGCCTACCTTGATGCTGACGGATTTCTTTTCAGCAACTTCAACGGCCTTCTTCAGCAGCTCCCAGGAAGCAGTCGGTGCAAAAGTCCCCGGCAGCCCGTATTGAGCCGCATAATTGGAGTTGGTTGACGCTGACATTCCGATAACAATATCCCTGACCTTTACATCTGCTTGTAAAGAACCGCAGGAACCGACACGGATCAGGTTTTTCACTCCGTAAAAATGAATGAGTTCATAAGAGTATATGCCGATGGAAGGCATCCCCATTCCGGTACCCATGACGGAAACTTTTTTACCTTTGTAGGTTCCGGTATATCCAAACATATTTCTCACAGTATTAAACTGTACCGGGTTTTCAAGATAAGTCTCTGCAATCACCTTGGCGCGCAAGGGATCTCCGGGCAGAAGCACAGTCTCTGCGATGATACCTTTTTCTTTTACTTCAATATGCGGTGTTGGAATCATAAATCAGATCACTCCTAATTTTAAGTCTTAATAAGATTATAACCTCCACCCAGGAAAAAACAAACAAATTATGCAAAGAAACTCGAAATATGTTTACTTCTTTCCAAAATCCGGGCTGTGGCTGAGCCTTATATACATATTAGAAGTATTCCCGATTTGTCACAAATATTAATCGATAAAATTTATGTTATATTGTATCAAGTAATAAACAATAAATAATCCAAGTATAATAAAATTCTGCTTAACCCTCGCCCATTTACAGGGTCAGGAATAGTATCTCTTTGAAGCCTAACTATGGATTTATATCAAATAAAAAGTACTTCTTCGTCATATTTCTTCCAAATTTGCCTCACTCATGCTAAAATAATCTCTAAAGAAGCATTCTGTTTTTTCTATCCATTCATTAAAACCATCTTAACCACATTGGAGGCTTTGTGATGAAGCAAGCTGTTATTATAGGAATCGCAGGAGGAACCGGTTCCGGGAAAAGCACCCTTGCCAACAGGCTCAAGGAAGAATTCCAGGAGGATGTTACACTCCTTTGCCAGGATTACTATTATAAGTCCTTTGACCATCTATCCTTTGAAGACAGAAAGAATTTAAATTTTGACCATCCGAATTCTTTTGATTCTCAGCTTCTGATTGATCAATTGAAAAAACTGAAAAAAATGGAGCCGATCGAGCGGCCGGTCTATTCATTTATCGAGCACCGTCGGCTTGAGGAATTCGTTCTCGAAGAGCCAAAAAGGGTCATCATTCTTGAAGGTATCCTGATCTTCGAAAATCCGGCCTTGATTGAACTGATGGATATCAAGATTTTCGTGGATACAGACGCGGATATCCGGTTTGCCCGAAGGTTGGTCCGGGATATTCATGAACGCGGTAGGGATATTGATTCCGTTGTCACTCAATACTTAAGCACAGTAAAGCCTATGCATGAAGCTTTTATTGAACCGAATAAGAAGCATGCCGACATCATCATTCCCGAGGGCGGCATGAACCATGTTGCTGTTTCCATGCTGGTGGATAAAGTCAGAAGCATCCTTACAAATTGGGAGAAAGCATAAATCGGGAAGCCGTATTGCAATGCGTCCGGTTAGTTTTTGGCATGCGTCTGACCATCAATCCTATAGATAAGTATCTGTTTTAAAACATTTTTAGGTAAATAGCCCTATTTTTTCTTGCAATTTATATAGTGCTATGGTACTATGTAAATGGTTAACCAAATTATTGTCGATAATAGCACACTTATTGAAAAGTAAGGTCGCAAAGCCATGGGTCTAAGGGAGGAACTCCTAAGATTGCCAGGTTGCCGAAGCAGTACTGCATGAACAGTATAATCCGTATTCTTTGGCGCCTGCTTTCGAGGCGCTTTTATCATTTTAGCCTGTTTACAACCCTTCCTCATAATGCAACTTCATTCTCATGCTGCGATATCTCCAGGTTGAATTCTGTCATTCGCTTAGACAGTACTTATAACATCAAGAAGGTTTTTTATGTCACAGTCGATTATCTGCTGGTTCTGAACGTCCATGCATAATCCTTTGGGCTTCCTCCGTTTGCCGCAATACCGACACTTTTTCGTTGACAATTCACTGCAATCGTCCGATAATTATGCATAGATCAATTTATCGAATTTTGTCTAATTTTTGTTCTTTTTAAAGAAATTTGCATTATATACGAATGCTTATCATGAACAGAAACTATGAGAAGATTCAAATTATTTAAATTATTTTGAAGGGGAGATTTGGAATGATTCTTGATCAAATGGTGGATGTCCTGGTAGAGTTTATTGAAAAGATTTACCAGCTGTATCGTTCAGGTGAACTCACAGAAACAGACTATGCCAAACTAACGGCCAACAAACTTCTTTTTATTGAAAACCACATCGATCAAATCAAAAAATTCGAATTGAAATACCGGTGTGAATCGTTATTGGCAATCAACGGCTACAATTTGCAGGGATCAACCACTCTTCTGCATTAGTTTTAAAAAAATATCGTAAAACCGGCTGCATTCATAAAATGCGGCCTTTTTTGTAAGGATTCCGCCCCATAGTTATTCAGTATTACCTTATTCATAAGCAAATCTCAGCTTGCCCCAAAGACGTGGTTTGGATAAAATATTAGTGATATGCGTATTCTCAAACAGTTAAATCACCTAAGCTAATTAGGGAAACGTGTCTTCTTATGGAGGAGAAAAACTGATGGAAGCATGGCACCAGAAAAACATCGTTGATTCCAGTTTTCCATTTAATCTGATCATTACGGATATGGCAGAATTTCCGCCGCATTGGCACGAAGAAATCGAAATCATCTATGTTCTGGATGAAACGCTTAAAGTGGGGTTGAACAATGAAGTATACTGCCTCAATCCCCGGGATATCCTCCTTGCCGGCGCAGGGGATGTTCATTCCTTTATTCCGCAGCCCAAGCGAAGCAGAAGGATCATACTTCAGTTTGAACTGTCGGTCTTTGAATCTTTTTCAACAGTAATGCGAGACCGGAGGTTCCTCTCCCCTTTAATCAGATTTGACAGGTTCGCCAAAAGCAATCCGGATTTTTCAGCCCATAAGGAAATCGAAGCGCAAATCTTACAGATTGCACAAGAATACCAAAAAAAACAGGAAGGGTATAAAATTGCATTGAAAGCAAGATTGTACGACCTTCTCGTCGTCCTGTTAAGGCAGGTTCCCATGGAGAAATACTCCCAAAGGGATAAACGCCGGCATTTGAACAGGCTGGAGAGGCTGGAGCAGGTATTTAAGTATGTAGAAGACAATTTTGATAGAGAAATTGGCTTGGATGAGGTTGCCAGGATCGCAAATTTCAGCCTGTTTCACTTCACAAGGTTTTTCAAGGAGGCTACAGGCATGACCTTTATTGAGTATCTAAACAATTTACGGATCTCAAAAGCAGTCTTTTTTCTGGATACCTCCAGCGATTCCGTTACCGAAGTCGCTTTCAAATCCGGCTTTAACAGCATCAAAACCTTCAACCGGGTTTTCAAACAATTAAAAGGCTGCTCCCCAACTTCCTACAGGAAAAGTAATATTATATAGTTTGTATGTCGCATTAGTTCCTTCAATCCGAATCATAAATATCAGAAAACTCTACATTTACTCTTTTAACGCCCGAACTGTTTACATTCTCGCTTTCAAAAGCTCCTGGCACTTCTTCCGATCCTGGGATCACCATTATCGGCAGCTCTATGATAAATTCACTGCCAACCCCTTCCTCACTTATTACCCCGATACTTCCACCGTGCAATTTTACAAGGGATTTGACGAGGGATAAGCCAATACCGCTTCCTTCATGGCTTCTGACAAGAGACTGCTCCACCTGCCTGAACCTTTCAAATATGGTTTCCAGTTTATCCGCAGGGATTCCTATGCCGGTATCTCTAATGGAAATAATAAAAGTATCCTCCCTGCAAAACAAATTCACAAAAACCCTTCCGTTTTCTTTCGTAAACTTGATCGCGTTGGAAAGCAGGTTTAAAACAATGGTTTCGATCTTGTCCAAATCACAGCTCATCAAAACTTCTTCCTCTTCGGTGTCAAATTCCAGGGTGATTCCCTTGCTCTTCATCAATCCGGTGGTGGACATGGCTATTCTTTCGATATGATTTACAATATCGATGGTTTTCAGGTGCAATTCCAGATACCCCGCATCGATCTTTGTTACATCAATGAGGTTGTTGATCAGCCTTAATAAACGAAGGCAATTTTGTTTCATCCCCTTAAAACTCTTGCCGAACTTATCCAGATTTTTATCGATGCCGCCTTTGATATACAGTTCCAATAGCTGGATGGAAGAAAACAGAAGATTGATCGGCGTTCTTAATTCATGGGAGATATTCGCCAGAAATTCGGTTTTCAGCTTATCATATTCAAACTGCTTTACCCTCAGCCTGTTAAATTCAATCACCAGATCACTGAGTTCATCATTGGATGTAACGGGTATTTTGTGATAAGCGGCAATATCATTGCCTTCCGAAATCTCATTGAGTCTTTTGGATACTATGGTTATTTCTTTGACAAACGTCATAATGATATAGTATAGGATCAGAGAGAACATGATAAGGATTGATAAAAAAGCGATGATAAAAAATGATAGGGTTTTAGGGGATGTTAACTCATATTTGATCCCTACCGTAATATTCCCCATAGCGCCGTTGATCTGCCTTACGACACCCTGCACTTCATTCGTATCCCCATAAACTCGGTCATGTTTACTGCCAACAGGATGGTTAAGAAAATAATTAAAATACAGTGTTGGTTTATAGTGATCAGAGTCAATAAACTTACCGTTCAATACTACAAAGCAAGTAATCTTTGCATTCTCAATTTCTTCATACTTAAAGGCTTGAAATATTTGCTCAACGGTTGTTGCCTGTTCCAGTCCCCTTGCGTTGTATAAAATATCTCGGCAGATCCGGTAAGTCAAATCACCCTTTTCTTCCATAATACGCGCATATCCCAACATGCCCGTAAAAAGAATGGAAACCATAAACATCGGGATAATTTGCAGGAAAATTTTAGTTTTAAGGCTAATGCGTATTCCCTCAATTTTATCTTCCGTATGAATTTTTAACAATAGCGCTGTGAATATTCTCTTTACAAAAACATGGGAAACAATAGCAATTAGTGAAGAAATCGTAAATACAAGAGATAGTATTCTAATGATAACAACCAGCGGCGCATTATTAACCACCATAGCTATTGCCAAAATAAAGACCGATGGAACAAACAGAAAACCTAACTGGAAGATATAAATCAGGTAGGGAAGGTTAATACTTTTCTTTCGAATGTTATTGAATTTGATTAATTCCTGGTCTGGCAACGGCGCCTGATAATCCAATTTGTCAAAATCTTTTAAAGCGATTATCATACTAAGGGTTCCTGCGACTATACTAATGATCATAGCAACAATGAACTGTATATCAATACTGATTGAAGCAAGTTTGGAGATTTGTATCGCATCAGGAGGATACCCCATCAACGTTGGAAATATTGGATAGAATAATGCTAAAACAGCAATGATGACGATGTCGTTAACAACGATAATACTTAACTTAAAGTGGCTTAGTATCATATTGTTTAATTTTGAAAACATTCTATGTCCCATGCGCAATACTTCCTTCAAATAAAGTACGAATAATTGGAGATATTTTTTAGGTATAAAACCATTTTAAATATAAGAAAAGCCAATGTCAAATAATGTAGATATTTGACATTGGCAAAAGAAAATCTTAATTTTCCAAAAAATGAATCGCATATAGTTTTTATCTAAGCATGCCTTACCAAAAGAAGTGTTCCTTCTTCTTTTTTAAAATAATTATGTTATATATTCCGGGCAGCCCACAATCCGCTTTTTAGTATGACCTTTCTGTATTCCGGGCTTTTAAAGGAGCTCACCTGGTGGCCGGGTGCCAAATAAACAATTCTGCCTTCTCCAAACTCATGTGTCCATCCTGCCGGATAAGAAACGCCTTCATACTCATACGCCAATAGGATGGTCTTTTCTGTAAAATTATCAAACTCAAACCGATAGGGCTCCTCCACAATTTCAAATGCTTCTACATCGATCATGATAGGGTGCTGAGGCGCTTCATTCCGGAAATTCAAGCTGGTCATCGGAGGATGTCCGGTAAACTTGGCCCCTATCATTTGGCAGAGTTCATACCTGTTTTGAAGTGAAATGCCGTTATGGATTACAAGCAATCCCCCACCCTGGCCAACATAAGCCAACAAGGCCCCTGTCTGTCCCGGGGTGATCTTCTCGTCCCAGCAATCCACATAGGAAATACATAGATCATAATTCTTCAGCTTCTCGAGGTTGAACACCTCATAATCTTCCGAAAACTGAATTGAAAATTCTTCTTCCAAAATACCAGACAATTCGTCATCCACGCCCTTTAGCGGATGGTATTTTACTCTTGTAATATCTCCGATAACGATCGCATTCTTTTTTTTCATCCTCAATGCTCCTTCTATAATATAATATTAAAATTAAAAAGCCTACCAGTGCAATTCTGCCCCGGTATAGTCAATAAATGCCGGTTTCTCAGCCTTATACTTTTCATGGTGCAACAGGATATTCACAATGCTTTCCGCAGACTCTCCAGGACTCAGGGGAGCTTTATCATCAACAACCCCGCGCATGTGCGTTCTCATCCAGCCGGGATGAAATACCAATACATGCCCGCCTTTTTTCTTGAGAATGTTATGAATCAGATTGGACTCCATGTTTAAAGCAGCTTTGGACATGCAGTAAGCAAACCATTCCGTACGATAACAGTCATTGATACTGCCTGCTTCCGAGGAAATATTGACAACAAGCCTGTCTGAACCTTTGAGGATCAGCGGAATAAGACCTTTTGTCACTCTTAGTGCTCCCAGAGCATTGGTATTGTAAACCCTCAACATGTCTTCAAAATCCAACTCATCAAAAATTGTAGATTCGATGTCTCCAAGGATAGCCGCATTATTGATTAAAAGATCCAGACTCTCCGTTCTGCCTGCAATATGGCTGCATGCTGCTTTAACACTGTCATTGTCCCCAACATCCATTTTAACGGTCTCAAGAAAATCTCCAAACTGCTGCTTTAATTCGTCCAGTTCATCTCCTTGCTCATGAAGTCTTCCTGCAAATACCGCATATCCCTGTCCCAAGAGCTGTCTTACAAGTTCCAGGCCCAAGCCCCTGTCCGCTCCGGTTACACATGCAAATTTTCCCATGGAGTCTCACCTCATTGGATAAATTTTTCCATTACTCATAAAACAAATACTATTATACACCAGTTCACCAAAAATTTCGCAACTATTATGATATCATCAAAAAAATATAGGATATCAAAAGCCATAAGACAACAACTTTACGGCTTTTTGATATCCAAATCAGTCAGCTTTAACCGGGGAATAATCTCATACAACTACAATCAAACGCTGCTTTGAAAGTTTTACTGTTCTAAAGTATTTAAAATCGTCAAGGCACCCGGGATCAGATTACATATTCCAGATCCTGTATGGTTCCTACAGTACCGTTCTCTCGAATAAAAATACCGGTTTGCCTCATATAGGCATCCAAACTGTCCGGGGTATCACCGATTGCATACTCCGTGCTCACATTACCAAGATATAACGCACCAATTCCCTTTACCCCTAGGGCAAACAATATATCCTTCCCCTCTGAATCCTTGGTCCAAATCCGAAGCTTTTCAAAAACGGGATCATTTTCATCGATCCAGTTGTTTTTGTCGGAATCATACACTGCCAGATCCCCAAAGCCATTTCCGGATTTGGGTCCAAAGAGCTCACTGCCGTCATTTACAACTCCGTCATTATTCAGATCAATTGCCAGAAATCCGCTTCCTTTTCCTACAAAAGCAATGTTTTCCGTTCCTCCATCCAAATCGATATCAAAACTGAATTCTTCACCCGTCAATTCCGTACTGTCTCCTTCATAATTGATGACCAGTGGATCGATAAATGCCGTATTCTGTGCTGTTATATGGTTTTCTCGCATGAATTCCTTACTTAGCCTCAAATTCACATTAAAATCAATGCTTCTTCCATCACTGGTTTTAATGATGCCTTTTGAAACGAAGGTTACCGACTCATTTTCAGAATTTCCGGTTTCGGGTTTGCTCCCAGTGTCCGTTTGAAATACTATATTTCCGGCCCCCCTGCGAAGGGATATCCACTGCAGATCTTCGATCTCATCCTCAAAATCTCTTTTCGCATAAAACTTTACTTTCTTGCCGGTCAATCTTTCAATAAGCTCCTGCAGAGCAATCATTTTACGCTTGTCCTTCTCGTTGATCAGTACCGGGTCTCCCTCTGTCGGGCTGTTGTTCGATATGATTATAATTCTGATTTGCGACCTCTTCTCAATAAATCTAATTGACAGTGAGGTTGTTTCCCTTCCTTGGGTATCCGCTGTAATGTGAATGAGCCGATCCCTTTGACCAACTTTCATGAAGTCTGAAAATGATATTTGGAGATGATCCCGTTCCTCCCTATCCGAGTGATTTACCACGCCAAGCATCTGAACCATAGAACTTTGAATCCTCATATCAGATAATCCTCCTTAATTTGATAGATAGGCTTTTATGGGCGCAGTAAACAAACTAAAAAGTCTTGACTTTTTAAACATACTGTCTCTGCCCTTTTCTCTTAAGTTGGATTGGATACTTTGATTTTAAGGTTCAAGGCTGAATATTACAACAGGCGAGCCTGGTGGTCAAAAATGCACGCCGTCAAGGCATGCAAACCACACTATCAACGAGGTAGATTGGTATCGCTTTGAAATCAAATTCAAATGATACAAATTCCCCGCTTTCCTCCCTGAGACAAATGAAAGAAAAACACTTCCTTGTGATGCTGATATCAAGCTCCGTGCTTCATCCATATCATTATTAATAACATTAAAATCACAAGCTTATGTTCATCTTTTGTATGAGTTGGAAAAAGAATCATGATTCATCACCGGATACCGGTATTCATGATAATATATCGGAAAAAATATCCATACGGATAACACTTATTGTTCATTATTACTAAATTCCTTCTGAACTTGAAAGATTGTATCCTTGAGAATACTTTGCCGCCAGCAGAATTGCTTCCGTCATGCTAACCGGGCTTGCCAGTCCGGTTCCGGCGATGTCAAACGCCGTTCCATGATCTACGGAAGTCCTTAAAAACGGCAGCCCGATGGTGATGGCAATAGTTCTCTCAAAGTCCAGTGTCTTTGTTGCGATATGTCCCTGATCATGATACAGAGAAAGCACCGAATTGAATTTCCCCTGTAGCGCCATGTGAAATACAGAGTCTGCGCCGATAGGGCCAACTACACGATATCCCTTCTTTTGAGCTTCAATCACGGCAGGTTCAATCTCTTTCACTTCTTCATCCCCAAAAAGCCCATGCTCACCGCTGTGAGGGTTTAATCCGGCAACCGCCATAGTCCCGCCTTCAACCCCCAATCTTTTCAACGCTTCGGTACATCGACGGATGTAATCCAAAAGTCTTGGTTTTGTTATCAGGTCACAGGCATTTCTAAGGGAAACATGTCTTGTAAGAAAAAATACTCTCATGCCTCTCACTTCAAACATCGTTAAAGGATCATTGGTATTTGTCAATCCCGCCAGAATCTCAGTGTGTCCAATAAAATCAATCTTTGCAGCCTTTAAGGACTCTTTGTTGATGGGCGTTGTTGCAATGGCAGCAACTTCTTTCCCTGAAGCCAATTCTACTGCTTTTTGAATATATTCAAAAGCGGCGCTTCCCCCCAAAGCCTGGACTTTGCCTATTTCCAACGATTTTATGTCTACATTTCCAAGGTCAATGACATCAATGGTTCCTGCTTTATATGTACCCGCTTCTGCTTTCCCTATTGTATTGAGTTTCATATCAAGCCCGCAAATGCGCACTGCCTGGGCTAATACCTCATAATTTCCTATCACTAAAGGTTTACAAACTTCATACAGTTTTTTATCTAAAAGCGATTTCACTATGATTTCCGGGCCAATCCCTGCCGGATCTCCCATCGGAATTCCTATGACCGGTCTCTGCATTCCTACCCCTCCGCAGCAGTAAAATGTTTGACTATGATTGCTTCATAATGGTTATTCTTACGTATTTCCCTCTTACCATACCATCTCCGGCATTTTTTATCAAGCTGGAGATCGATGACCTTTGGAATATAACAATAAGGATTCTTCGGGAAACTAAATTATCATTTGAACAACTAGAAATAATTATGTTAAAATGCAATTATTGAAAGAACAGGAGGGAAACTATGATTTATAAAGATTTTGGAAATACGGGAATCAAAATCTCCGCTCTGGGTTTTGGGTGCATGCGTCTCCCCATGGTGAAGATCAACGATAACAATGTTGTAGATCAGGATAAAGTATCAGAGATGCTCCGGCGCGCTTATGAACTAGGTGTCAACTACTATGACTCAGCCTACTTTTATAACGGAGGCTTGAGCGAGGCGGCCATGGGAAAAGCAATCAAGAGCTTCCGCGACAAGGTCTACGTTTCAACCAAGAGTCCCGGACATTTGCTCAAAAAGGTCGGGGACTACAGAAGAATCCTGGAAGAACAGATCCGCAGACTGGATATTGATTACATAGACTTTTATCACTTCCACGGCATTGGTTTTGACAGCTTCCATGAAACCGACAAAAAGGTGAAATGGCTGGATGAAGCTTACAAGGCTAAAGAGGAAGGCCTGATCAAGCACATCTCTTTTTCCTTCCACGACAAGCCTGAAAACATGAAAAAGCTTGTTGACCTGGGAATCTTTGAGTCTGTACTTTGTCAGTACAGCGCAGTTGACCGGAGCAATGAAGAAGCCATGGCTTATGCCAAATCCAAAGGTCTTGGTGTTGTGATCATGGGGCCTTTGGGCGGCGGCAGAGTTTCCGGCCTCCCCAAAGAGGTTGCTGAAAAGCTTGGCGTGAATGTGAAGAGCAGCGCAGAAATGGCCTTAAGGTTTGTTTTCTCCAATCCTAACATTGATTGCGCCCTCTCCGGTATGGAAACCCTTCAGATGGTTGAGGAAAATGCAGCAACCGCATCCAGATATGAACCATTGAGTGATGATGAAGTAAAAGCCATCAATGCCTTGATGCAGGAGAATGAAAAACTGGCCCAGCTTTATTGCACCGGCTGTGCTTACTGCATGCCTTGTCCGCAGGGCGTCAACATTCCTCATATTTTCAGGATGATGAATTATCATAAGATTTATAATATCGAAGACTTCTCCAAAAATGGATATGCAGAAATCGGTACCAATGAGTGGGTTCCGGGAAAAAGAGCGGATGCCTGCAACCAATGCGGTGCCTGCGAAACAAAATGTCCTCAGAAGATTAAAATCCGTGAACAGCTGGCGGAAAGCCATCTCGCTTTATCCGGAGGCTAACACAAAAAAGGGATCGTATGTGCACGATCCCTTTCTTATTTCATTGCTTTAAACTATCCTAATAAGCTCAGCGTACCACTTTTCTGCATTGCTGCCTGCTTTTGAGCAAAATATTGATACTGCTGCAGGATTTCCTGTGTTTTCATCTGGGAAATTGCTTTGGGAATATCCAAATCCACCATCCTGCTTTTTGAAGCTGTAAGATTTTCACTAGAAATCTGATTGATGCTCACTCCATGCATGATTCGATTGGATGTGGCCCCCAACTGGCTCCTGGCATCAGAAACCTGTGAAATGGCATTATCCAGTGTCTTAATATCAAAATCCTTGGTGACATCAAAGTCTTTTATGCCCAAGGCTTCCAGTCCGGTGTTCTGAATATTCATCTTCATCCCTGTTCCCGAAGGATTCATGGCGATGTTTTTATCCTTGAAGGTTCCATCCAGAAGCTTCTGCGTATTGAACTGGGTATTCTGAACCACCCCTCCGATGGATTGCTTCAACTGGTCGATTTCTTCTTGAATAAGTTTCCTGTCATCTCCTGTCAACACACCATTGGAGGCCTGAACCGCAAGTTCCCTCATTCTCTGCAGGCTGTCATGAATAGACGACATAGCTCCATCCGCAGTCTTTGCAAGATCATTCATAGACAAAGCATTGTCCGTGCCTTTGTCATAGCCCTTGGTTTCCGCCGTGAGATTCTGTGAAATCGCCAAACCGGCAGCATCATCCGCCGCACTGTTAATACGCTGCATGGATGACAAGCTTTCATAACTGTTTTGGAGTGCACCCTCGATTCTCATACCATCACCTTCCTATCCCATCTGAGAATATTTTCTCTGATGATTCCCTGGAAACTGTCCGGACAATCCTTACTTTCCCAAAATATATCGTAATAAAACAAAAACATTGCCAAAGTCAGCAATGTTGATCATTCTACATTGAAGAACTTCCGGCAGCCCGACGATCATGACATTTCTGTTTTAGATTCGTGGCTTTGCGTCCCTGCTTTTCAACAGGTTTGCCTTTATCAAAAGAGATTTTATATTTACATTATATATTGGTTTTGTATGGAAATCAATAATACAAAGTACCTATTTTTTCGACATTGTCATCATCATTCCATGTTTCTTCATTCCTTACTCTTAAACAAGGAATACGGCTGCGATTGTTGTGATCGCCAAACCAATCACCACAGGTTTTAAATTGCGCCTGGCAAGCTCAAAAGCATCCACACCGCAAATCGCAGCTACCGGAATGAGTGCCCATGGAATCAAAGTTCCGCCGCCAACCCAGATGGCTGCCACTTGCCCAAGGGCTGTCAATGTTGCCGCACTTGCCCCTATCGCTGCAGAAAACAACTTGGCAATGGAGCCTGCAAGAGAGATACCTGAAAATCCGGATCCGTCCAAACCGGTGATAGCGCCTACAACCGTTGCTGTAACCGCACCAACTGCAGAGTTTAATGGTACTGTATTTGCCAACGCAACTCCCAGGTCATTGACCAGTCCATGAGAGCCTTTGGGCAGAAGCTCGCCAAAAATGCTGATAAAGCCGGAATCTCCGAGGTAAAAGAAGGCAGCTACCGGTATTACAGGACCAAACACTTTGATTCCGAACTGCATGCCATCAATAAATCTTGAAGTGATTTTTTCAAGACTTTTTCTTCCGTATGTAAAAGAAGAGATCAGGATCAAAATGAATAAAGCAGTACCACCGATCAGGGCTGTTGCATCGCCCCCCTGAAGTTTGACAACGGACATTACCACGATATCTACCAAAAAAAGAATAGGCACGAGAACAGCGAAGAATATTTTTGTTTTTCGAGAAAGCGTCTTTCCCGAATCACTTTCAGCCGTATCCAGGTTCTCTTGCTGAATTGAAGCTGTGTTTTCCTCTACAACCAAGACACCTTTTTTCATATCCCGGTACAAGAACCAGAAAGCAATCACGGTAGTGACAAATCCCATGATAAATACCAGCGGAATGCTCGCACTTACAACATCTCCCACAGGAATCCCGGCTCCGTCAGCAGTTAGTTTGGGAGCGCCTTGAATGACATAATCCCCTGACAAGGCTATTCCGTGTCCGAACAGATTCATAGCAACTGCAACGCCCATGGCAGGCAGTTTAACTCTTAAGGCAACAGGCAGCAGCACCGCACCTAATAAAGCTACTGCAGGAGACGGCCAGAAGAACCAGGAAATGACCATCATGACCAATCCAATCACCCAGTATGCCAGGGTTGGATTCCTGATCAATTTTGTAAAGGGATGCACCATGACCTCGTTAATCCCCGAACTTAACAGTTCTTTACTCATGGCTGAGATTACCGATATGATCAGAATCGTTCCCATCAGCTCTTTAATCGCATAGATCAAGCTGTTGAAAACTCCCATCACAGACTGGTAAACCGATGCGGTTGCAGCAAACCCGATACAGAATATCCCCACGATGCAAATCAGGCTGGTATCTCTTCTCATCACCATAATAGCGATAATCATTAGTATAAAAATCAGGTAAACCCCATGAAGTGCATTGAGTTCAACTCCCATATACACCACCCTTTTCTTTGTTTTTCTTGTACTACAGGATATTCCGCCGTAAACGCAAATGTTCAACAATGTACCTGCTTTATACAACCTTCTTTTCAACACAGATTAATACGCCTATTGACATTACGACAAAATATTCCTGTTTTGATACAGTCAGATCAAGAAAACATAATTCTGACCGCTGCAACACTAAAAATAATGTTTAACAGGAGTTTTGATATGGATATTGATAGAATAGGAAAAGATGTTCTGGAAAAAGGTTCTCCCATTGTCCATGCTGACGGCGTTCTTTTTGTCTATTCAGGAAAAGCAGACTCTGTCTATTTGGTGGGGGATTATAACAGTTGGGAACGTGACGATCCAATGAAAAAAGCACCTGAAAAGGATTTATGGTATCTCAAAAAGGACTTTCCCGACAATTCCAGATTTGATTACAAATTTGTTGTCGACGGCAACTGGATTACAGATCCCAACAATAAGAATATGACCCCCGGCGGCTCCGGATACAATTCAACGCTGATCATGCCTCAATACCACAGCAACTATGAAAGAATCATCCATAGTGATGTTCCACGGGGAACTGTAGCTTACAATCAGGATTACTTCAGCAATCATTTGCAGGAAACAATGAAATATCATGTCTATCTTCCCTTTGGTTATGACAAAACCGCTGCACGACATATCCTGTACGCTCTGGATGGTTCGGACTATCTCAATTTCGCATCTGCAAACCTTGTATTTGATTACTTGATTGCTCAAGGGGAAATTCCCAAAGCTGTCGTCGTTCTTGTAGATCCTCACGAAAGAACAAAAGAGTATACCCTCTATGAACCGTATTATGATTACGTGATCACCGAGCTTTTACCTTTTGTTGAAAGCCGGTATATTTCAGGCGAAAACGGAGTAGACAGAACCCTGATGGGGGTTTCCTGGGGCGGCCTGACAGCAATCTATCTGGCTGCTAATTCCAATCTGTTCTGCAGGGTATTGTCCCAATCAGGATCTTTCTGGCCGAAGGAATGGCTGATTTTTGACATTCTCCAGGAAAGGGAGATTGCACATATCCGATTTTGCCTGCAAACAGGTACCATTGCAGATACGGAAGAAATGAACGATGTCATGTACAAAGTTCTTAAAGCCCGGGGAAGCATCGTTGATTATATGAAATATGCTGAAAGCCACAGTTGGGGAAACTGGAAAGGGCATATGGATGAAGGGTTGAGAAAAGTTTTCGAAGGGCAAAACACCCATGAAAATTAAATATATTGTTTGATAGATTCTATTAAGAGAGTATTTTCTGTTCCGTCACCAGTGTTTCGAATTCTTGACGGCATGTCCCAATTGTAATATTATGGTATTAATGTAAATAGTGAGGTGTTGTTATGAGTTACAAGTATCGGTACGGTTGGATTCCTGATTATCCGGACATCCGCGATTATACCAGTGAAACTAAACAAGTCAGTAAAATGCTGAACGCAGCTAAATCAAATCAGGAATCCGCTGCGCTGCCAGCCAGAATCGATCTGAGAAAATGGTGTTCACCCATAGAGAACCAGAAAGATCTAGGCTCCTGTACTGCCCATGCTGTTGCAGCCCTTGTCGAATATTTTGAAAATCGCACTTTTGCCAAATTTATTGATGGTTCCAGACTATTTTTATATAAAACCACAAGAAATCTGCTAAAGTACACCGGGGATACCGGAGCTTTTCTGCGTACTACCATTGGCGCCTTGGTCATGTTCGGCATGCCTCCTGAAGAATACTGGCCTTATGAAACCACCCGTTTCGACGAGGAACCCAATGCTTTCTGTTATGCGTTCGGTCAAAACTACCAGTGTATCAGCTATTTCCGTCATGATCCCCCCAACCTGTCTAAAAAAGAAGTACTGGACAGTGTAAAGAAGTATCTGAATGCTGGAATACCCGCTGCCTTTGGATTTTCTGTCTATCAATCCATTCGGGATGCCAGTCAAACAGGCAGGATTCCTTTTCCCAATGGAAAAGAAAAACTGGAAGGCGGACATGCGGTTGCCGCTGTCGGCTACGATGATGAAATCGAAATCGTCAATAAAGGCGGGATTGTAAGCAAAGGCGCCATCTTAATCAGAAATTCCTGGGGATCCGAGTGGGGTGAAAACGGCTACGGCTGGCTCCCCTACGATTATATATTAAATGGCCTGGCCGTGGATTGGTGGTCCATCCTCAAGCAAGAATGGGTCGATCTGGGGAGATTTACGGAATAGAAAATAATACATTCAGGGTTTTGTTGCATCCTCAAGAGACCCTAGATATTCAAATGCATGCTCATTGGTCTTTCCGCACATTTCTTCCGAGGGGTTCAAGCTAAGACAAACCTTCGGCCTTTCCGGCTTTCCAAAAAGCATGCATAGATTATCTTCGGTCAGCTGGATGCAGCGAACCCCAGCGGGTTTTCCTTCGGGCATCCCGGGTATGGGTGACGATATTGAAACCACAATGCAGCAAGCCGCACATCCCATTCGACATTTCATCTTTACATTCTCCTTTATCTTGACTAACACTATCAGATTTACTTCATGGCACCAAATATTTTATTTCTAGGGCAGCATTTCCCTTACGAGTTCCAGAAATGCATTCAGCGGAGCAGAAATCCATTTATCCTTATGGTAAATGACTTGCGTAAAAATTTCAATCTCCGGCCCTCCCCATTTCAAGCTCAACAGACGGTTCTGTGCCAGCTCTTCCTCAACCGCAACCTTTGGCAGCAGCGTAATCCCCAAGCCGCTCATTGCAAGCTGTTTTATGGCCTGAACGCTTCCCGTCTCAAGTACGGATCGGAGCTGCACCCCGTATCTGTTGATAATGTTTTCGAAAGCTGCGCGGTAGCAGCATCCCGTCTCTGTAAGAATAAACGGTTCATTGTCAAGGTCTCCCGGAAGCACCTTTTCCTTCAAGGCCAGCGGATGCCCCGGCGCTGTCAGCAGGGTCATGGGTTCTTGAAAGTGTATTTCACTGATCAAATCTTCTGATTCGATTTTCCGGTCCAGAAAAAATGCTATATCAATGGTGTTATCCCGTAAATAGCGGTAAAAATCCGAACTGCTCCCAAACTTCAGCGAGATCTCCACTTCCGGGTATCGCTTACGGTATTCCTTTAACAGCTCAGGCAGGCGGACAATACATAATGACTCAACAGCCCCTATGGTGAGTGTCCCTTTCGGAATGTCCGAACTTGAAACAGCACTTTTCGCTTCAGAGGAAAGCCTCAGTATCTGCTTTGCATAAGGTAACAGTTTTTGCCCTTCAGAGGTCAAAGAAATATTTCGGCCCAAACGTTCAAAGAGCTTTGTCTCAAGTTCTTTTTCCAGCAGTTGAATCTGCGTTGTAATGGTCGATTGTGCATACCCCAGAATTTCTGCTGCCTGTGTAAAGCTTTGAAGCTTTGCAATCGTGACAAAAGTGTTCAATTGCCTTAAATCCATCATGACCACTCCACTCATCAAAATTATTGAATATATCCATCAATATTATCAATTTTACTAATCACTGATTTCATGTTACCATAATTTCTAAAGGATATCCATTTTTTTATACTATTTAATTTTGGAAGGAGAAGATTAAAATGAATGTTTCAGTCGTTAATTTTGAAGAAAAATTTGTAAAAATCAGTGAGCTTCATTCCTATAAAGTCATTGCTCAAATGAACGATTACTATTTCAAGCTGGTGCGGATGAACCGGGAATTCATCTGGCACAGCCATCCTGAAACAGATGAAGTATTTGTTGTGATTGACGGTGAGCTGGAAATCGCTTTACCCGATCAAGTTCTGCACTTGAAAAAGGGGGAGATGGTATCCATCCCCAAGGGAGTCGAACACAAGCCCAAAAGCATCGGGGAATGCAAGATTCTGTTGATTGAGCCTGCCGCTACGGTGAATACCGGAACAGCGGGCGGAAGCTTGACAGATAACAACCTGGAGTGGATTTAACAGAGCCAAAAGTGAGCCAGTCGGGGCAGAACGCTCCGACTGGCTTTTTTGCATTGGATGGCGATAAATTTATATGTATTGGGTGTTTTACCGATTGATGAATTATGCTACCATACATTCAAAAGTTAAGCTGGTAATTATCACGAATTTCAGACTCACAGGAGGTGTCCCATGGACGAATTCAAACAGTATCCGGTTTCACTTCAGGAAGTGATCCGTGCGCAAAGGATTATAAAAAGCTACCTCAAGCCAACGCAACTGAACCACTATGCTCGGATGTCGAAAGACTGTGGAATGGATATTTTCATCAAACATGAGAATCATCATCCGACGGGTTCTTTTAAAATCCGCGGCGGCGTAAACATCATGCATCACCTTAGAAAAGCAGGTGTAAAGGGCGTCATCACTTTTTCAACCGGGAATCACGGACTGTCTGTAGCCGCCTCCGCCCATTGGTTCGGACTCGATGCAACCATTGTAGTCCCTGAAAACAACAATCCGGCGAAAAATGAGCTCATCCGTTCCTTTGGAGCAAAACTCCTGGAAGCAGGAAAAAATTTTGATGAAGCCTCCAAAGTTGTTGACCAATTATCCAGGCAAGAGGAGCTTTATTACATCCATCCCGCCAATGAGCCCCATTTGATCAACGGGGTGGGATCAGAATTTCTCGAAATTCTTGAAGACCTGCCGGACATTGATGTAATGATTGTTCCCATTGGAGGAGGAAGTGAAGCTGCTGCAGCTGTCACCGTATTGAAAACCATCAATCCCAAAATTCAGGTTATTGCCGTTCAGGCAAAAGCTTCATCTGCGGCTTATTGCTCCTGGAAGGCCAATGAAATTCGAACTGGCGAGAATAAAACCTTCGCAGGCGGCTTCGCAACAGGAAAGGCCTATGAGATTCCCTTCGGTATCTATAGCAAAAAATTAGATCACTTCGTCTTGCTTGATGAGGATGAAATAGTGCAGGGAATCGCTCTGGCAATGTACTATACAAAAAATCTGGCTGAAGGAGCCGGCGCTTCTACGATTATGGCTGCATTAAAGCTCAGGGAGGTTTTGAAAGGGAAAAAAGTCGTATTGCAAATGAGCGGCTGCAACGCTTCCTCAGAGGAGGTTTCACAAGCAATAAAATCACCATGTTTTGAGCATGGCACGGCTGGCAGAAATTAAAAAAAGCTGTTCACATTTGTTTGCTTCAGGGTACAGGTGTCTCCTGTTTCCTTTTCCAATACCTCTGCTAGCAGTCTGATTCCTCTGTGGATTTGCTGTTTCTTCACCCTGCATACGCATAATCGGATCAGGTTGGATTTCTCAAAACCCGGTAAAAAGACTCGGTCTATACTGGTCAGATAAACTTTTTTCATCTTTAAAGCCTCTTCCAATGCCCGAGCCCTGATATTTTCCGGAAGCTCCAGACATACAAAAAAGCCCGTTTCCGGAACTGAGCCACAGTTCTTGAGAGTAGGCTCGCCCTCAATAGCATTCTTCAGAGTCTTCATCTGATCACAATAAAAGCTTCGGATATGCTTTAAATGATTGTCATACATTCCGCTTTTCAGATAAATCTCCAGGGCACCCTGGGACAAAGTATTGGTTAACAAATCACAGCAAGCTTTGTGGCTGTAAAATGAATTAATGAGCAGCTGCGGCAGAACTGCAACTCCCAGCCGCAAACCCGGCAGCAACGTTTTGGAAAAGCTTTTGATGTATGCTACCCTGTTAGATGGTTCCATTGCAAACATGGGATCCATCTTTGAGTTGGTTTCCAATTCGGCAAGATAATCATCCTCAATGATATACACATCATATTTCTGAGCCAGCTTCAAGATCTGCTTCCTTTGGTCCGCCTGCAGTGAAAAGCTGGTTGGGTTGTGGAATCTCGGAATCATGTAAAAAAATTTGATGTCATTGCTCCGGAAAATGCTTTCCAGACGGTCCATATCATACCCGTCCGCTTTACGCTCAATTCCGATGGCTGTAATCTGGTTCAGCTCTAAAGCTTTAATCATCCCGTAATAAGTTGGTTGTTCTATCAGCACATTACGTTTTCCGTTGGGAAAAGACATTTTGGATAAGATGTATAATGCCTGCTGAGAACCCGAGGTAATGAAAATCTGATCGATTCCGCAAAAGATCTGCGAATCCCGAAGATGATCCTTCATCACCTTTCTGAGGGTTGGAAGACCTTGTACGTCAGAATAGCTGAACATATGATCTTTATAGACTTTGATGGCCTGATTGATGCTGTGTTGAAATTCCTGATACGGCAGCAATTCTTCGTCCGGACAGGCTGTTAAGAAATCAATGACGGAATCATCCTGGCGCTTTGGTTCCGTATCCCGTTCAACCACATAAAATCCACTTTTGGGAACCGAGAAAATAACATGCTCCTTTTGAAGTTCTTCATAAGCCCGGATCGCCGTTGCTTTATTACAGCCAAAGATTTCGCAGATTTCCCGGATGGACGGAGCTTTACTGCCCGGCTTTAGACTTTTGTCCTGAATCTGCTGTTTAATATGGATTACGACCTGATGATACTTGTTTTTCATGGATCCCCTCACATCTGTACCGGTATAGTTTTAATTTCACAACATTGTCAACCACATTTATCCAAATTATACTATAACTATATCGGTACAATCAAGAAAAGGACGTGAAAACATGAACATCAGATTTGAGATGATGACCGCAAACCATACAAAGAAAGTCATGGATATCTTCAATGATTATGCTGAAAACAGTTTTGCAGCTTATCCACCCGTAAAGCTCCCTTATGAGTTCTATGGCAAATTTCTGGAGATGACCAAGGGGTACCCTGCTTATGTCATCCAAAACAACGAGGATGAAAAAGTATTAGGCTTCTGCTTCCTTAGAGCCTACAACCCCTTACCTACCTTTAAAGATACTGCGGAAGCAACCTATTTTATTGATCGGTACGCTACAGGAAAGGGCATCGGTAAAGCAGCTTTAAAGCTACTTGAAGCAGATGCCAAAAAGCTGGGCATCAAGCGGCTGCTGGCCAATATTTCCTCCTTAAATACTCAGAGTCTGGAATTCCACCTGCGGAATGGTTTCAGAGAATGTGGCAGGCTTCACCATATCGGGTTCAAGATGGGCAAGCGCTTTGATGTTGTGTGGATGGAAAAAGAACTTATCAATATCTAAGCTTCTAAAAGAAAGGAACATACGATGATGATCCAATTAGAATTGCTGGAAGAAAAGGATTTTAGAAAAATCGTTGAATGGAACGAAGGAAAGGATACAGCCTTTCTTTATCAATGGGCCGGTCCGGGATATGAATACCCAATCACCACGGTAAAGATCAAAGACAGGTTTGATGAGGGCGTGAATCAGGATGGTTCAGATACCTATATTTATAAAATCCTCGATGCTGAAACCAACCAAACGATCGGTACGATTGAACTTTTCAGGATAGACCGGGAGAAAAGAAGTGCAACCATTGGAAGATTTCTGATCGGGGAGGCCGGCAACAGAAACCGCGGCTATGGGAAATCGGCACTAGAAGCCATGGTTCAGAAAGGGTTCCTTGATTTCGAACTTGAGAAACTGTCATTGAATGTTTTTGATTTTAATCACAATGCCATACGATGTTATAAAAACGCAGGATTCAAAAAAGTCAGTTTTCGGGAACACGTTTATGAGACTGCAGCCGGAACCTGGGGTGTTTTTGAAATGACCATCACCCGGAGTGACTGGAAGTCTTCTCACTGATACGTTTATTTGATATCAGCTTATTTTTTTTGCTATTCTGGGAAATGATGCTTGCAAGTTCAAGCCTGTTTTTCACACCGGCCTTTTTATAGATGCTGTAAATGTGATTCCGGACGGTATTAGGGGATATGTGAAGCTCCTCCCCTACTTCCTGATTGTTGTATCCATCCAAAACCAACTTGAGGATTTCCATTTCCCGCTGGCTGATATCGAATCTTTGTGCCAGCATATCATAATCAAAGGGTTCCGCTTTCTCAACCTCTTTTTCGGGCAATCCCTGTTTTTCTGAAAAGAAGTCCTTGAGTATATAAACAATTCCGACACCGTTCATCAGCAAATACAGTATCGGTGAAAATGCAATTGGATATTGAAAGGATATCATATAACCTAAAAAGTTAAACAAAAGGGCAATCGGTTCAATAATCACTAATATTGCCATGCAGATACGAACAATGGGCTTTAGTTCGGAAATTCTATTTTTATTCGCTAAGAATACTCGCATAACACAGAATAAGCTTCCAAAAACTGCGGCAACGTTGGATATAGAAAAGCCAATACTTAAGGTAATCTCCGGCTCCAGCATTCCATATTGATACAATAAGTGAACTCCGATAAGAGCGCCATAGATCACTACCACCAAACTCCGAAATATGATTTTGTGTCTTTTGGTAAACAGCTTCCCTGCCAGGTTGCAGGCTATCATCATTAAGTAATAGGTCTTCACTGCCACAAGGCCAAACAATCCGTATACCAGAACTCCGTAAAACCATGCGGGGAAATCTCTTCCCAACAGTTCACCGTAATAATTTATTGAATCAATTAATAAAATGCATGCAAAAAAAATGTCCGCCAGAAGGGCGTTTTTTATGATTTCTACCCTGCTTTTTAAATAGTTTGTTCCCATCATGGTGATTGCAATTATTCCTGCCGTAAAGCATAAAAGGTACAGCAGTAAAACAACATGATTCATGATCTCACCTGTAAGTAAATTTTCTCAGTTTTGGACATGTTCAATTTGTATCGTTCAGTGATTTCTAAGAAAAGTATATCATAAGAAGACTCACGAGAAAATGAAATTTAACCGTTACAGATTAAAGCTTTATAAGCAACCGTCCGTCGGAATATTCAATTTCCGGCAGACAGTTGCTTTTTTATTGGATTACCGTTTTATTGAAATACTCTTTTTTAATAAAAACTCTTTTAATGCAGAGACAAAACCCTGAACCGGAGCCGCCTCCCGTACTTCTTCAATGACCTCCTCCGGCTCGGCAATCGCTATATCCGCCATTTTCATGATACTTTCCATGGAACCGGCGCCTGCTATAAACCTTGCTGAGTGACAAAATATTGCATCATCGATACCGATCACATTGCCTAATTCCTCATCCCGTTTACCTGCCCAGGCCTCAGGTAACTTTTTTCGATCTCCCCGCATTCCGTCATTTCTTCTTATGGTCTGAATCAGGTATTGATTGTCTCTGGGATAAATCACAAACAGAACTTCATTTTCCACGTCAATTTCACTCAGAGCCTGTGTCCAGGGATATGATCTTTCCAGCACCAGCAGTTCGGGTCTGGGTCTGTTTTTATACGCATCAAACACGTATTTCCTGGCTTTAATAATGGAGAGCTGTTGATTCAGCATATTATTCAGCAATGCCGATGCAACCTTCACTGCATCCATAAAAGCCTCATCCTCCAGCTTTTCAGAATCCCAGGGGGGATTGAATTCTGCGATGATGGACGGAATATTCATGAGCGGTACAACAACGGAACCGGTTCTCATGCCATTATCGGAAGCATCTATACCTTCCATCAGCATTGCATCAATGTGTTGAAAAATATATTCTACAGCATCCTCTTCCAAAGAAGGTTCCCTGAAGCGGATCACATCCCTGCCGAACTTCCTCCAGATCAGTCCGCAAGCCGCGTAAGGCACTCCGGTCTCGCGGTATTCCTTGTCTACCTGGTGATGGTCAAATTCTCCATCTCCCACATCATATATCAAATCAAGGGTCTTAAGAACTTCCATGTCCCGGGTTCTTACAAGCTCTATATCAAATATCTCCTGAAGGATTGCTGTTGCCATGGTTTCGTCCGCATGAAATCTCCCATTATGGGTCCCTACCCTTTTTAATTCCTTTTGCATAAAAATCTCATCACCTTCTTCAATCATTTCATTCCTATTTTTTTGAACTCCATGGTGTCTTATTTTTTATTGTTAACTTAAAGAACCTATTCAATTCAGGTACTATTTGCACAGTTGCGCAGGCAAAACAGTATAATTATGTAAATTTTCTAATTCTTTTAAAATAAATTGTCTTTTCCGTGTAACAATAATGTTAAAGTCGAATTAAGGAGATGATTTTTTGGATACTGAAAGTGCATTAAGCATTATTGAATCCCGCAATGAAATCGAAGTTCTGTATCAGGATTCGCCAGTATGGATCCAAAGTGTAAACGGTGATATTGCCAGAATCAGAGATTTGAAAACCGGTGACGAAAGAGAGGTCCTTGTCAGAGACCTCATACGCCCGGATTACAAAGGCCATTAAGTTAGTTTTTTCATTTTGTTTTATTTTTCTTCCTCCGGATATAATGAAAATACCCCTGCCGAAATTGGCCAGGGGTATTTTCACAGAAAGGCTCTATGCTTTTAGTGCAACCGAATTAAGAAAATTCCACGGTTTGTTGAAGTGCGGCTGGAAAAAGAAATCTACAAAAGCCAGTTCATCGATGGTCATTCTATTTTGAATGCAAACGGACAGGGTGTTCATAGATTGGGTCAAATCCGCTTTCGACAGGATTTGGCCTCCCACAATCCTTCCTGACTTGCTCTCGAATACGACTTTCAGCTGCAGAGACTCATATTCCGGCATAAACTCAGGGCGGTAATTATCAACCAGCATGGAAGACTGCACATCCATATCCATCATTTTCGCGGTTTCTTCCGTTAAACCGGTGGCAGCAATATTGTAATCAAAGATTTTAATTCCCGAAGTTCCCTGGGTCCCCAGGTACTTCGTCGTCGGTTTCTCTATGTTTCTGGCAATCAGAGTCCCCATACGGACCGCGTTGGTTGCCAAAGGAATATACTCATGCCTTCCGGTAGGGTTATAAACAACTGCACAGCTGTCTCCCGCTGCAAAGACATCCTGCTTGCTGGTTCGCATGTACTCATCCACAATGATTGCCCCATTCGGAAGCATCTCCACCTTCCCCCTGAATAATTCCGTATTGGGCCTGAAACCAATACACAGAATCACCAGGTCCGTCTCATATTGTCCTTTGTTGGTAAGAACTCTGGTGACTTTTCCGTTATTCCCCTCAAATCCTTCGATGGTCTCATTCAGGTGAAGTTCGATGGATTTTTCCAAAAGCGCTTTTTCTGCAATTTCTGTAAACTCACGGTCCAGATACTTGCTTAGTATCCTGTCCTGGCTATCAATCAATGATACGGTTTTCCCCTGTGCGTTGAAGGCTTCAACAAGCTCAATACCGATATACCCTGCACCTACTACTGTGATTTTCTGAGCCGTTTTCGCCTTTTCGATGATGGTATTGGAATGACTGTAATTCTTTGAAATCAAAATATTCTCTAGATCAATCCCCTTGATTTTCGGCATGATGGGCCACGAGCCCGTTGTGATAATCAGCTTATCAAAGGAATCTTCGAAGGTTTCCTTGGTTTCAAGATTGCAGACTTTAATTATTTTACCGTCCAAGTCCACATCCAAGACATCATGCCTCATTTTCGTTACGACGCCCATCTCAGCTAGCTTTTCCGGGGAGCAGTAGAACAATCCGCTGGGATCCTGGACGATCCCCCCTACGTATAAAGCAATACCGCAGGACAGGAAGGATATATTGTCATTACGTTCATATACGGTAATTTCGGCATCGGGATGAAGCTTCTTAATGTTTAAAACAGCAGCAGTTCCTGCATGGGTACATCCGATCACGATCATCTTCATTTCTTCATCATTCCTTTCTATGTTTCTAAAATTCATATTTCTATAAAAGATTTTGTTATCCGTTTCAACGTCCCTGCCATCGTTAAAAATCCAATAAAAGCCTTTATATCATTGTTAAATTCTAAACAATTATTGGCATACAACGCTGTACAAATGTTTATTAATATATTCCCTTTGGAATCAAAACAAAAACAGAAGATTAAAAAATAATCATTTATTCATACTCATACAAAATGAGCGTTCTATCGTATACTAGGGATAACGAACTGTAAACTTGATATAACCTGTTGGGTGTAATCGAGTTTAAAACTCGCAATTTAGACTAAAAAACATATGGCCTGGCTCTTTATGAATTTAGATTTATCTTTACAGTTCGTTATATATGTCAAAACCTGAAAAATATTACGAGTTTGAGGGATACCCATGGATTACTACGAAGAGAAAGCCTTGCAGCAGATGAAAATATGGCAAAAAGAGATGGAGAAGGCTCCTTCCCTGGCAAGTACTTTTACTAAAGGGATGCAGGTCAAAATAAACAAACTCATTCCCGAAACAGCCCATAAGGTCGTTACCGAAGCCATCAAGAACATGGTGAAAGCAGTACTGTTCGGTTCCGAACTGGTCACGAAGGAACCCCTGCTCTATGCAACACTAAGAGACCGTGAAAATCTCTTGAAAGATAAAATAAGTTTTTATAAAAAAACCGCAGCCGCCAGCGGCGCCTGGACAGGATCGGGAGGTATTTTTCTCGGAATGGCGGATTTTCCGATTCTGTTGAGCCTTAAACTCAAGTTTCTTTTTGACGCTGCCTCCATCTATGGATTTGATGTGGGAAATTATAAAGAAAGACTTTATATCCTATATATCTTTCAGCTGGCATTTTCAAGTCAGCAGCGGCGGCGAGAGGTTTATTTTCAAATGCTGGACTGGCACAATTATGCTTCCAGGCTGCCGGATGATATGAGTTCCTTCGATTGGAGGACCTTCCAGCAGGAATACAGGGACTACATTGATATAGCAAAAATGCTCCAGCTGGTCCCGATCATCGGCGCAGTTGTCGGAGCTTATGCAAACTATCAGTTAATGGATAAGCTTGGAGAAACCTCAAAAAACGCTTATCGATTGAGACTTCTCCCACAAAAGTAAAGCATTTTTCACAAGCATCGATGACTCATATTGATTTTACAAATAGAAGAGGGGGAGAATCTGAACTTTAGAATTCTAAAGTTCTTAATTCTCCCCCTCTTCCTTTCTGGATAGCTGCGCTTTTACGCTTATACCGGTGTATAAGCGCGCCTACTCTGTAAGCCAAAAGGTGCGGCAGCAAAAGCACCAAATTTTGATTCCATTTAAATATATTCAATCAAGTCCATAAAGTTTTCTGAACTGCTGAGTTTTTTTACAATACTGATTTTTCTTGCCAGTTCTTTTCCTCGTGAATTATTCACTGTATTTTCAACATTCTCAACAATTCGTTTAATCTCGTTTTTCAGCTTCTCCAACTGGTTTTCAGTATATGGACTAAAAAGCTCCAGACCCAGGATACCATTGGTAAATTGAACTCCCTCGGGTGTTTTCGCAACCTTAATCCTGATTGATGAAGAATTATAGCTGATCAGCTTTCTGGCAATATTCATGCTTCCGAGATTCTCGACCTCCATGGACATACCACATAGCGTGCAAATGAAAATGTCCCTGGTAAATCTGTTCTTCCTGGAATTCAAGCCGCACCTGGGACAGGTATAAAAGACATCCACCGAACTGACTCTCACCGGTGGCGGCAGCCCCTTTCCAGGCAGTTTGTATTCCAACAGGTCGGCCAGCCGATTATAATCATGGCATTTAAAAACCGGCTGATGATTGATTTGATCCTGGTCCATCCAGCTAATCCGATCGCCCTTCTCCGCCAGATTCTGCATGATCACCTGAGCCTTTTTTTCAAAAGCAATTCGTACGATCTCATTGGCAGTTTCATGCAGCGCATTCAGCGGTATCCTCGAAGGAGGATCCATATGGTTGTTTAGGTTGATCGCGCCTGAATCCATTACTTCACCGGCACCATTGACCACCGAATAATTCAGGGGATGCTTCAGTCCCCTTGAAACCCCAATAAAAGTATCTGTGATGATGCTCTCTGCTTCCCCTATATCCACGCTTACAGCCAGATAGTATTCCCCATTCTTTCGGATGAGCTTTGCTGTTCTCAGGCTTTCAGGCCGCTCCAATGCCTCCGTTAGAACCTTTTCCTGGCTTTTCCCGAAGGAAAGGGGCACAAGGATGAACGCTTCCTTTTTTCTTCGCTTTTCCAGCATGCCCTTGTCTTTGTGGACATAAGTCAAGGGTCCGCTTTCCCTTTGGTGCCCGGATACAGATCTGGCAGTGCTGCCATTCATCAGGTACAGTTTGGCATAATATCTTTTTTTCTCTGGGTCATACAGCAGGCAATAACTTCTTTTTAGATCATACCTGCAAAAATATATGGGCCTTAGCTTCTCAAACCGATTCAAGACAGCGTGTAAGTCCGTATTGCCCGGTATAGCTTCCATTTCCAGCAGCCCGCTGCCTCCGGGAAAACCGATCTCAGGCTTAATTTCCTTAAGCTTGAGATAGCTTGCCAGGGTCATTCCAATATCCAGCTTTAAGGAATCCTTGAAAGGCTGCACCGAGTATTGATTCAGTCTTTCATTCAAGTCTCCGCGGACCCATTTGGATAAAGTCATGGCATTGTATTTCGTACGGTTTCCCGGAGTGTCGGGGAGAATCTCCCCAATACTTCCCGAAGCCTCTTTCAGCAGGTAATCAAAGGCCAGGTTATAGTTCAGCATTGCCCTGTCAAGGATCTTTTCCTTTCCGGCGCTTGGCTTATGGAGTTTTAGAACAATGGTCCGTAAACCCATCCCAGACTCCCCTTACCTATTATTATTTGCCGCTTTTGTTTCCGAACCTTGAAAGGCTTTCACATAGATTGCTTCAAGTTCGCTGACCAAAGGCATTCTCGGATTTGCCGGAGTACACTGATCCTCAAATGCTTTATCTGCCAGTTCCGGCACCTTGGCCATAAACTTTTTGGCATCTACCTTGCAATCTGCGATGGTCATCGGAATATTGAGTTCCTTCATCAGTTCACGGACAGCGTTTACCAGGCTTCGAACCCCTTCATCCGTAGTAGACGCTGGTAATCCCAGGGCTTTTGCAATCTCTGCATATTTCTTGTCTGCAATGAAGGTTTCGTATTTGGGGAATGCTACAAATTTAGTCGGTTTTTGAGCATTATATTCAATTACATGAGGAAGCAGTACTGCATTTGCTCTTCCATGGGGAATGTGGAATTCTCCACCCAGCTTATGCGCCAGGCTGTGGTTGATCCCAAGGAACGCATTGGTGAAGGCCATCCCCGCAATACAGGAGGCATTGTGCATTTTTTCTCTGGCCAAACGGTCATTCCCGTCCTTATAGGCTTTAGGCAAGTATTCAAATACCAGCTGGATTGCTTTGATGGCCAAACCGTCCGTAAAGTCGGAAGCCATAATGGATACATATGCCTCGATAGCGTGGGTCAGCACATCCATCCCAGTATCTGCAGTTACGGAAGGCGGTACGGACATCACATAGTCAGGGTCAATGATCGCAACATCGGGTGTCAATTCATAGTCCGCCAGCGGGTACTTTACATTTCTTTGTTTATCCGTAATAACAGCGAAGGAAGTCACTTCAGAGCCTGTACCGGACGTCGTCGGAATGGCTACCATTTTCGCCTTATTCCCGAGTTTAGGGAATTTATATACTCTCTTTCTTATATCTGCAAACTTTAATCTGAGTGAATTAAAATCGGTTTCCGGATGCTCATAGAACAGCCACATTCCCTTTGCAGCGTCCATTGCTGAGCCGCCGCCGAGGGCGATAATCACATCGGGCTTGAAGCTGTTCATCAATTCGCAGCCTCTCATCACTGTTTCTACAGAAGGATCGGGTTCAACATCGGAGAAGATCTCACAGTGCACATACTGCTGCCTTTTTCTCAAGTAGTAAAGAACCTTATCGACATAGCCCAGTTTCACCATATAAGGGTCGGTCACGATAAACGCTTTTGTTATATCCGGCATTTTTTCGAGATACTGTGTTGAACCGAATTCGAAGAATATCTTTTCAGGAATCTTAAACCACTGCATGTTCACCCTTCTCCTTGCTACACGTTTTTTATTGATCAGGTTCACGGCAGAAACATTGGAGGTCGTGGAATTTTTTCCGAAAGATCCGCAGCCAAGCGTAAGAGAAGGCATATTGGTATTATAAATGTCTCCGATAGCGCCATGGGTGGAAGGCGAATTTACGATCAATCTTCCTGCTTTCAGTCGTCTTGAAAACTCTTCGATAATTTTTTCATCCTGGGAGTGGATGACCGCCGAGTGTCCTAAGCCCCCGAACTCTACCATTTGTTCAGCCTTAGTAATTCCCTCTTCTACAGAATCAACCACATAGTATGCCAGAATCGGGCTTAGCTTTTCCCTGGACAGGGGATACTCGGGTCCAACGCCTTCCTGGCGAGCAATAAGAATTTTGGTATTTTCCGGTACGGATAATCCCGCCATCTTGGCAATGGTATAAGCAGACTGACCTACAATATTCGGATTCAATGCGCACTTTACTTCGTCTATGGCTAGCTTTGCAAGCTTCGCCGTTTCCTCCTGATTGAGGAAATAACATGCATTTTCCTTCATAAATGCTTCAAACTCTTGTGAAATTTCCTTATCAACGATCACAGCCTGTTCGGATGCACAGATCATACCGTTATCAAAGGTTTTGGATACCATCAGGTCCGTAGCAGCTCTTTTTACATTTGCGGTCTTCTCGATATAGCAGGGCACGTTTCCAGGTCCGACTCCCAATGCAGGCTTTCCTGTGCTATATGCAGCTTCTACCATGCCCGCGCCTCCGGTTGCAAGAATCAGAGCTACTCCCTTGTGATTCATCAGCAGCTGCGTTGCTTCGATGGAGGGTCTCTCTACCCAAAGAATACAGTCTTCCGGAGCTCCCGCGTTCACGGCTGCATCACGTAATATTCTTGCAGCCTCTGCACTGCAATTCTGTGCGGAAGGATGGAAGGCGAAAATAATGGGATTTCTGGTTTTTATCGAAATGAGTGCTTTGAACATTGTGGTTGAAGTAGGATTGGTAACCGGAGTCACCGCAGCAATAATCCCAACAGGTTCTGCCACTTCAAAGTAGTCCTCATTTTCATTTTCATTGATAATTCCAACGGTTTTATCATACTTGATGCTGTGATAAATATATTCGGTTGCGAAAATGTTCTTTGTAATCTTATCTTCATAGACACCCCGGCCAGTCTCTTCTACTGCCATTTTTGCAAGTCGCATATGATCTTCCAGTCCAGCCATGGCCATCGCCTTCACGATCTCGTCAATTCTTGTCTGGTCCAGTTCCATCAGCTTCGCCAGGGCTATCTGTGCTTTTGAGACAAGGCTGTCAATGGACTGTCTTACATCCTCTTTATTAAGGTTTTGATTATTTTCCTTTGAAGTGTTTTTCATTTTCTCCGTCATGATAACATCCTCCTTTATCCTATTTATCAATCGATATTCGAATTTTTGCTGATTTGATCTATCTCAACGGCTTTCATACCGATATTTACATTATTGTTAAAATTTTATCAATTCAAGTTAAAAAATTAATGATATTCAATACTCACCTGTTTCCCCATTTTTCTTAAGTATTCCGCTATTTCTTCAACCAGATTGAGCTTCAAGCTCAGATTCAATGGAAACTCAGGATTTTGGTGTGCCGGGTTCATTGCACGCCCCACAATAAAATGAATATTCGTACTTTCCGCCAGCAGGATTTTTGCCAGTCTTGACGCGCCATCCCTTTTGTTAAGGCTCAGGAAGTCTTGCATTGTACTTTCAGAGGAAGCACATGCTTTTATCTGATCCAGCGCTTTTCTCAAAGTCAAAACCCCTTCAGTTGTGAGGTTGATGCCGTCAATTTCTGCTGTTGGGGGAACCGCCGGATTAAAGTAATCAAAGTTGGTCCGGATTTCTTTTTTGAGGATCCTGGAAACAATTTGTGAAGTTGTTCCCCCGCAGACTACCTTTTTCCCTTCAAGCGAAACAAATCGGTCTACAATACTCCGGTCCTGGTCTACCTCAACGGGAGGGCCTACCATAATGCTTAATTTTACCGGTTTTTTTATATTCACGGTGACTACGGTTGTATCGTCTCCGGGTTCGTGCGCGTATAAGCTGTCGCACACCGAAATCAGAAGTTTGGTAATGGCTTTTGCAGAGATATCACTTTTATAGACCCTTTGGATATATTCACTGACATTTTCCCATCGCCATCCAAGATTTAAGGTGTGTCCAACGCCGGCATGGATCACGCCGTCACTGACCATGATGAACAAGTCCTCCGGAGACACGGCAAACCTTGCTTCATTGATGATTTTTCCGCTGATCACCCTGGTCTCTGTCTCAATCTTTAAGGGTTTTCCCTTTCTTAATCTGAAAACGGAGGGGTTGTCGAACTCCACCAGATACCCTTCCCCGGAATTGAAGATCTGAAGGATGGAGAAAGTGGAGTAGGCGATTCCCCTGTCTTTACAAACCGGCAAAGTATTGGCAATGGTTTCAACAGCTTCATCAATGCTTGATCCGTTGGCCATGATGGTGCCGATGATCTTGGAAGTCAGTGTCGCGAGGATATTCGCTTTGACCCCGCTGCCCAGTCCATCTGCAAGAACCACCACAACAGAGTTGTCATTCCGGATGATCTCGACTTTATCACCGCAAAGCTCTTCACGATGCTTGTTCAGGCTTTCAAATCCCGTATCGACATAAAGGCTCATTTGACCTCACCTTCTTCTGCCATAATGGATTTTTTGAGTTTTGTAAGGGCGACCTTGGTTTCTGCGGTAGTTTCCCCAAGGAGACTCGCGATTTCCTGTGCGACTCTCATCTGCTTTTCAATGACCTTCTGAGCAATGTCTACGGTTTCCGCCCTTACCTGGTACATCTGCTGTCTTGTTTTTTCTTCCTTTGTGATGTCCTTCAGGATTACAACAACGATATTTTGTTCGGGTACGTAAATGATTGTCTGTTCTACGGTGATATCATATTTTTCATAGTAGAATTTCTGATCGTAAATACTTGTTTTGCTGTCTAAAACGTTCTGAAAATCTTCACATTCAAGGATCTCATAGATGCTGGTACCTTCCATGTTCTTATCCAGTTTGAATATCTTTTGCGCGGATAGATTGATTTCTTGAATGCATAAATTGGTATCCAGCGCAATGATCGCATTCGGTGTCGTATTGATGATCAGGTTGGAAATGGATTCTGCTCTCTCCCGCATGTAGGGAAGGCACATGTGGAGCTGTGCTTTATTATTGAATACGGCGATTGCTTTTTCCCTGCAGCTTGAGTACCCACAGGCGCCACAATTCAATTCCTGGTCTTTATTGAACTTTCCGATCCTGTTCAGAATAGCTGCAATGACAGATTCCGAAGGGACTCTGAGTTCTTTGGACATGTCGAAGAACTTTTTGCTCAAATCGACTTTGACGTTCTGATCCAACAGCCCCCGTTCTTCCTTCATACCTCTTTTGATATAACCGATTAACCGGTCTCTGGCTTCAAGGAATCCGCCCTTTAATGGTTTCATACACGGCCCGCCGATGCACCCGCCCGAGCAGCTGTTCATTTCAATAAAATAGTTTTCAACTCCGTCATTTTTTATAGAGTCCAGGATTCGCATACACCGGTCTACGCCGTCTACACTGATGCATTTATAATTCTTTCGGCTTTTGCTGTCGATGGTTTTAATGATTCCGCCGGGAATCGGATAAAGCCTCGCGGTTAAATCCTTAATGCCTTTAATCTCATCGCCGGAATCCATTTCAAGATCGATTCCCTCAGTCTCCAGCCATTGTTCAAGTTCTTCGAAGGTTATAACCGCATCCACCGCTCCACTGTTTTGAAGATCTCTGCATTCATCCTTCTTTGAAAGACAAGGTCCGATAAATACCACCCTGATTCTGTTGCCGTAGGTCTCTCTCAGCATTTTTGCATGAGCAATCATTGGAGATACAACAGGCGCCATCTGTTCAACCAGCTCCGGGTAATACTTTTGAATCAGCAGTGAAATGGAGGGACAGGCTGTAGTGATAATATTCTTCATCTTCTTTTCAAGAAGCAGCTTTTCATACTCTTTTGATACTTGTACCGCACCTACCGCTGTTTCTTCAATATAGGTGAAACCCAGCTTCTTGATGGATGCAATAATTTGTCTTTCGTCGGAAGTCTCGAATGCAGCTACATAAGATGGTGCCAGGCTGACATATACCTTTTCTTTTTTCTTGATAAATTCCTTCACTGTATCGATATCGCTTTTTACGCTCTTGGCGTTCTGAGGGCATACTGTCAGGCAATTTCCGCACAACATGCAATCCTCCTCCAGGATACTGGCCTGATCCTTGAAAAAGGCGATGGCTTTCACCGGACAGCTTCGGAGACACTTGTAGCAGTTTTTGCAATTGGCTTCTTTAAACTGAATTATACTCATACCATAACCTTCTTATAGATATATTCATCAAATTTTTCAATGGCATTGGATATTGTAAGTTCTTCGATCAGTTCGTTTTCTACTTTGACAGCTACGCCTCTGGTGCATTGTCCCAGGCAAAAGGAGGCTTTCAGTTCAACCTTGTTTTCCAGCTTGTATTTTTTTATAAGTTCTTCGAAGGTTCGGATAATCTGGTACGAACCTTTTAGATGGCAGGAACTTCCCACACAAATGAAAACTTGAAGCATCTGACCCCCCCTAATTACACGAGATCGTTATTTATTTAACAATTACATTTTAACTCTTTGTTAATTAATTGTCAATACGGTTGTTGTATTTCCTCAGATTTATTATCCAGCAACTTTGGACCTTTCTCTTTCCGGAGTCGGTCGTTTACTCTTATAGGCAAATTTCCAATCGTCATTCCTCAGCTGAGAGTTCCGAACATAGGTTTTTTTACGGTTTAAGTAGTCCTGATAAGTAGCGTCCTTGCAGGGGTATTCCATATCGGACTTTTCCATATCCGCAATAAAGATATGGTCCGTAAACAAACAGGCTGATACCTTTTCAGTCTCAGGATCGTTTCCGCTGTTCGATGTTTTGTAGTAATTACAATACTCACAATGCAACATCTTTCTCCACTCCTTTTCAATTGAATTATTTATAACATTTTCTTTATCACCTGTTCGAAATAGCTGCGGACATTTTGGTGGGTCAAGGAAACTGCTTCTGAATCATCCACCTGCACGGATACAGCATTTGAACACTTGCCAAGGCATAAAGCCGCGATTACGGTAATCTGATCACCCAAACCGTTTTCATCAATGATCTGCTGAAACTCATTGATGATATTGTAAGACCCTTTCAGGTGACAGGCGCTTCCCACGCAAACATAAATCGTCATGATCTCCGCCACTCCTATTCATTATTTGATTTTGGTGCCCTGAAACAAAACCGTTGTAATAACAGGGCACCTTATTCAAGGATGTGCATTTTAACTGTGAACTTGATAGATATTTTCTGTGTTATAGCGTTTTAGGTCGATGGAGCAGTTTATGGTTTCCCCTCAGCATTCCGTTGTAAAGGGCAATAATGGTCGGATTTTCTTCGGATCTTTTGATAGGAGAGGAATTGTCCGCACTATAAATTCCTTTAGCCCGCTGTGAACGTACCTGAACCGACTGCGGAATAGGCTGCCCGGCGCCGCCGATACATCCGCCCGGGCAGGCCATGACTTCAACGAAATCATAGTTCTTTTCACCGCTTTGTATGGACTTGATCAGTTTCTCCGCATTTTTCAAGCCATGCACGACTGCGATTTTGATTTCTTTTCCCTCCAGTTCAACATAGGCTTCTTTTACGCCATCAAGCCCTCTTACTCCTACAAAAGCCAGGTCTTTCAAACTTCCCGGGGTTTTTTCGGAAACGCAGTGCCTTAATACCGCTTCTGCAACCCCACCGCTGACGCCGAAGATGATTCCTGCCCCACTGGCAAGTCCGAAAGGCATATCCAGCGATTCTTCCTCCAGTTCGTTAAAGATAATGCCCTGTTCTTTGATCATCATCGCAAGTTCCTGGGTTGTAATGACCATATCCACATCATATTCACCGTTATTCCTGTATTCCGGCCTTGCAGCCTCATATTTTTTAGCGGTGCAGGGCATGATGGCGATCACGACATTTTCCTTTGAATCACTTTCCTTCACTTTTCTAAACTGCTCTTTGATCACCGCTCCAAACATCTGCTGTGGAGAACGGCAGGAAGAAATATGCTCCAAAAGTTCAGGGTATTTCTGTTCCGCATATTTGAACCAGGCAGGACAGCAGGAAGTAAACAGCGGAAGGGTTCCATTCAGTTCAAGATGCTTTTTGAACTCTTCACTTTCCTCCATTACCGTCAAGTCTGCTGCCAGACCTGTATCATAAACTTGATCAAAGCCCATTTTCCGCAAAGCTGCAACAATCTTTCCCATCGTGATTTCTCCGGGTTCCAATCCGAATTCTTCTCCAAGGGCAACTCGTACGGCTGGCGCAACCTGCGCAATTACACGCTTATTTTTGTCATAAAGAGCATCCCAAGCCCTTTCCATATCTTTTTTGATCACCAGTGCTCCCGTCGGGCAAACAGTACGGCATTGTCCGCAATTGACGCAGTTTACGTGATCCATCTGCTTATTGAAAGCAGTGGTTACCTGTATTTTCGATCCCCTGTAAGCAAATCCCAAAACTCCGACACCCTGAACTTCTTCACACATTCTTACACAGTCGCCGCAAAGGATGCATTTGTTCGGATTTCTTACAATAGAGGTGCTGCTGTCGTCTACCATGAGGTCCTTTTTCTCTTCTTCAAACCTTACCTGCTTGACCCCAAAGCGGATTGCCAGTTCCTGCAGCTTGCACCTTCCGTTTTTCTCACAAACGGTGCAATCCCTGTCATGATTGGAAAGAATCAGTTCAAGGATCATTTTTCTATGCTTCTTAAGCTTAGCCGTATTGGTGTAAATCTCCATCCCATCCTTGGGAGGTGTTGAGCAGGAAGCTACCGTGCCGCCCCATTTATCTTCCACCATACACATTCTGCATGCACCATAAACACTCAGTTCCGAATGATAACAGAAGGTCGGCAGATCAATTCCTGCCTTTCTTATCACTTCCAGGATGTGCTTTTCATCATTAAATTCCACTCTTTGTCCATCAATCAGCATGCTTCCCTTCATCATCCTATACCTCCTCTATCGCAGAAAACGGACAAGCTTCTACACATGCACCGCATTTTATACATTTAGACTGTTTGATTGAATAGGGCTCCTTGATTTTTCCTTCAATGGCCCCAATCGGACATACCCTGGCACATTTGCTGCAGCCTTTGCAATTCTCTTTCTTGATCACAAATGAATTCAGTGCTTTACAAGTGCGTGTCGGACATTTCTTATCGACCACATGGGCCAGATATTCGTCCTTAAAATATTTCAACGTACTGACGACCGGGCTTGCTGCAGACTTACCGAGTCCACAAAGCGCCGTACTGCTGATGGTCTCCGCGAGTTCCTCCAATATCTCCAGGTCTGCAACACTGCCTTTTCCGGCAACAATTCTTTCGAGGATTTCCAGCATTCTCTTGGTTCCTTCCCTGCAAGGAACGCATTTTCCGCAGGACTCGTTCTGGGTGAAGTTCATGAAATACCTTGCGACTTCCACCATGCAGGTATCTTCGTCCATGACAACCAATCCGCCGGAGCCGATCATGGCACCTACTTTTTTCAAGGAGTCAAAATCCAGCGGCAGGTCCAGATGTTCGTCGGTCAAACATCCCCCGGATGGTCCGCCGATCTGTACGGATTTAAACTTTTTCCCTTTTTGAATTCCCCCGCCGATATCAAAAATGATCTCTCTTAGTGTAGTTCCCATAGGTACTTCAATCAGACCGGTATTGTTTACATTTCCGGTCAGTGCAAAGGCTTTCGTTCCCGGACTCTTTTCGGGACCAATGGATTTATACCATTCGCTTCCGTGATTGATAATCAGCGGCACATTCGCGAAGGTTTCAACATTATTCAATACCGTCGGTTTTTCCCATAAGCCTTTTTCAACGGTTCTTGGCGGCTTCACCCTGGGCATTCCGCGTTCACCTTCAATAGAAGCAGTTAGAGCGCTGCCTTCTCCACAAACAAAGGCTCCGGCTCCTTTGTTGATCTGAATATCAAAGGAAAATCCGGTGTTAAGAATATTCTCTCCCAGGAAGCCATGTTCCCGGGCCTGCTCAATAGCAATCCTCAACCGCTCAACGGCCAGCGGATACTCAGCCCTCACATAAATATATCCTTCGGTACTCTTGGTTGCGTAGCCGGCAATCAGCATTCCTTCGATCACGCCATGGGGGTCTCCCTCCATTACGCTTCGGTCCATAAAAGCTCCAGGATCTCCTTCATCTCCATTGCATACGACATACTTCACATCACTGTTTTGAGCCAATACCTGGGACCATTTCCTGCCTGCCGGGTATCCCCCGCCCCCTCGTCCTCTCAGGTTCGAATCGGTAATCGTTTTACAAACCTGATCCGGTGTCATTTCATAGAGCACCTTGGTAAAAGCTTTATAGCCGCCCTTTGCGACATATTCCCGGAAGGACTCTGCATCGATGCTTCCGCAGTGTTCCAGAACCATTCTTGTTTGCTTTTTATAAAAAGGAATCGCTTCCTGAGTTTTGTATACCTGACCTTCAAAGCTGTACATCAGCCTTTCTACCGGACCGCCCTTGATCAAGGTTTTTTCAACGATCTCTTCGCAATCCTGAGGTGCAACCTTTACATACAGGTAATTAAACGGTTCGATTCTGACCAGCGGTCCCATTTCACAGAAGCCGTGACAGCCGCTTTTCTTAACACCGATCCCTTCTTTTTCCTCCGTCATTTCGAGATCTACAAGAAGTCCGTTGTCTTCGATCATTTGCTTGATTATGTTGTATATCTCAATAGAACCGCCTGCCACACATCCCGTACCGGCACACACCAGCACTCGTATTCTCTGGTTTTCCAGCGCTTTTTCAGCAGCAGCGGAGAATTCTTCGAATTGGTTTCTTTCCTTGATGATCATTTGGATTCCTCCTCTCTGATGTTTTGAAGCACTTGAATCGCTGATTCAGGAGTCATCTTGGCATATACCTTGTCATTGATTGTAATTACCGGCGCCAGTCCGCATGCCCCGAGGCAGGATACCGTTTCGAGGGTGAACAGCATATCGTCTGTCGTATGTTTCTTCTCGCTTAAAGCCAGCTCTTTTCTTAAGGCGTTTAATATGGGGATTGATTTACGAACGTGGCAGGCAGTACCGTCGCAGATCTTGATGATATACTTGCCTTTCGGATCCAATGAAAAATTCTCATAAAATGTTGCTACACTGAAAATTTTTGACGGGGTGATATCCATTTTCCTGGATACATATTCTAAAACATCTTCCGGAAGATACTTGTATTCATTTTGAATCTCCTGCAACACTGCAATCAACGAAGATTTCTTGTTTCCATATCGGTTCAGGATCGTATCTACATTGATATATTGATTATCTGAAATCACTAACAGCACCTCCAAAATACTATTCGAATGTACATTGTATACAATAATTCGCGCGTTTTTTCTTGTTAATTATTTGACAATGCCATTGTAACGCCTGTTGGAATCCTGTTCAATATAAAATACCCATGTACTTTTTTTGAATTTGTTATAAAACTATTATTAGATACGGCTAGTTTTTTGAAATAAAATGCATATCAAGAGACAGTTTGTTGTTTATAAGTCAAGTGAAGAAAAAAAACGATACGAATGATATGATATGTATATGACTTAGGGATAATAAACTCACCCCCGTGCCCCCTCTCTTTCCAATAGAGGGGGAAAAAGTAAAAGAGAAACAAAAAGTAATTTGAGCTAAGAATAGGCCATTGGTGAAAAGGTTTTATGGGAAACTGTAAGTAAAAGAAAGCATGGAACCAGTTTTAGACAATATGCTGCACCTTTTCTGTATGAAGATAAAAGATATTTTATTACCCACTTTTATTATTATGAAAAAAACTGGTAGTTGTGATTGATGGCGGAGTTCATGAAAAGAAGGTGAAATATGGCCATTTAAGGAATATCGCATAAATCACCTTTGGATAAAGTTTAAGGTTAAAATGTGGGGAAATGTAAGATGTAAAATCAGTGGTAAATAAACTAATGAAATACTTCTAAGAGAATCTGACTCCCCTCTTTTGAAAAGAGAGGGGGTAGGGGTGAGTTTATTAATCACTGGAATTCTTTTCTTGACTTTTATTATGTGCCCCAAAGACAGTTCTATCAATTGATACACCAAATACAAACCGTCGCTTAAATGATCAATTTAAGCAGCACTTAGAGTATTTCACATGGAAAATGATTCATTAGTTTGAATTAAAGAAATTGAAGCATACGATATAAGAACATAGTATATTCAGTAACGTCACTTACACCCTAAACCGGTAGCCCGAACCCCAAACGGTATCAATATATTGGGGTTTTGACGGATTGGCTTCAATCTTTTCTCTGATTCTGGCAATATGAACCGTGACGGTGGAAGCATCCCCCAGCGCATCCAAGCCCCAGATTCTTTCAAAAAGCTCCTCTTTCCCAAAAACCCGGTTGGCATTTTGTACTAAAAACAACAAGAGGTCAAACTCTTTTTGGGCCATGGTAACCTCATTTCCATTTACGAAAACCCTTCTGGAGTCCTTTTGTATCTCGAGTCCGCGGATAATCAGTTTACTGCCTTCGTTTCTATTCTCAAACCGCTCCTTCAATCGTTCAAACTTATTCAGGTGCGCATTCACTCTTGCCACCAGTTCACCCGAACTGAAAGGCTTTGTGATATAATCATCTGCGCCGAGGCCCAGACCGTTGATCTTATAAATTTCCTCCTGCCTTGCAGATACAATTAGTACAGGGATGTCGCTGGATTCACGGATTTTTTTCAGCACCTCGAAGCCATCCATCCCGGGCAGCATGATATCCAAAAGCAGCAGATCATATTCCTTTTCCTGGAGAGCTTTCAGGCCCTCTGCGCCGCTCCCTGCTATTGTCACGGAAAAACCACTGATCTCCAGGTAATCTTTTTGCAGATTCGCAATACTCTGGTCATCCTCAACAATCAGTATGCTTTTCAATGAAATCCCCCTTTTCCTCAATAAGTATTAAACCTTCTTCAAAGATATCAGGATGCTGGTCCCCTGTCCCGGAGCACTTACGGCCCATATCCTTCCGTCATGTCCCTCCACGATCTGCCTGGCAATCGCCAAGCCCAGGCCGCTGCCTTCGCTGCTTTTCCTTGAAGCATCCCCTCTATAGAACCTTTCAAAAATATAGGGAAGTGCCTCCTCGTCAATCCCTGCTCCATTATCCTTAACCTCAATGATCAGAGACGTACGGGTTTCCCGTAGGATCAGCTGGATCTTCCCATCAGTTCTATTCATATATTTTTTAGAGTTATCCAGGATGTTCTGAATCACTCTTTTCATTCTTTCCTTATCGATCAGTGCAAAAATCGATTCTTTCGCCTCATAGACAAACTCAATATGAATCCTGGCTTTTTCAAATTCATATTGGTGATCCGCAACACAATCCTCAAAGTATTTTTTCATATCCGTCTTCTCAAAATTAAATGGAATTTGGTTTAGATCAAGCTTTGAGTAAAGAAGCAAATCATCAATCATAGCGTTGACAAGCAATGCTTTGTCGCGGGCAGTTTCGAGGTAGGTCTGCATTTTTTCCGGAGTCTTTGCTACGCCATCCAGAACACCTTCGATATATCCTTTGATGGAAGTAACCGGTGTTTTAAGGTCATGAGATATGCTCGATACAAGGAATTTTCTGTTTTCATCATATTTCTCCTGCAAATACACGGATTCCTTCAGCTTGATCCGCATCTGTTCCAGGGTTCTGCACAATTCTCTTACTTCTCCTTCACCCTCTTCAACGATTTCACAGCTAAGGTCTCCGGAGCTGATCAGGGAAGCCGCCTTTTTCAGCCTCGAAACAGGTGCAATGACTCCCTTTGAAAAGGAAATTGAAACCCAAAGGTTCAATCCGACAAAAGTAAGCACAAAAAAGGAAATCGTAAAAAGGATCAGAATCTGATAAAACTGCATATTTACCTTTACCGGGGCCATCAGCAGCAGTAATTCCTTACTCCCCTCGTGGGAATTAAAATCAATATAGTCTAATATGTAAGTCCTGTTGTTTAACTCAATTACACCTTCTTCATCATTCCGCGGTAAAAAGCCAAGGCATTTCTCCAAATCCAACCGGTCCATTTTTTTCGTTGAAAATATGATCTCCCGGTTCTTTACCAGGGCTGCGTCTGCCCCCAGGGCTTTTACACTTACTGCCAATTCCTTTTGGAATCCGGCATCCAAAAAATTTTCAAAATTAGCGGCTGCCGCTCTTCTCTTAATCTCTCCAAAGCCCGCCCGAACCTCATAGACCCTCTTTAAATCTTCCATTGTTGAGTTCCGGCCATAAACACTTGCAAGGACAGCAAAAAACACTACCGCAGCCACTGAAGTAGCCACGATAGCAATCAATACCGTTATGGAATTCAAAAGGAAAAATCGCCTTCCTAAATTCACAAGACCCACCTGTTACAAATCCTTTTTGTCAAACAGGGCATACCCTGCTGTAAAAAACATTATACTACAACCTACCATGATTAAAAACTGCCTTGTAATTTTCATATAGTTCGGAGAATCAGAAATCCACAGGGTATACCAATCAAACATGGAGGTAAGAAAAAAGCTTGAGTAGGACGAAAAGACGATGCTCAGGAAAATCATCCCTACATATAGGATTACGGATAAAAAGAACACTGCCAACCCGTTCTTTAACAGATTGGAAAGAAAGACAATTAGCAGCGCCAGCACAAATACCGGCAGCATCGTAGAAGCATAGGCCAGAATAATCTTTATAAAGCTCATCAGGTTCCCGGAAGACGGGTTGAAAATCAATCCGCTCACCAGGGATACCACCATGACAAAACCCAGATTGACCAGGATAAACACCCCGATATTCAGGATCTTTGCACTGAAAATTCCCAGTCTGGAAACCGGCCTTGCAAGGGTGATCTTCATGTGATTGGAGGAAAACTCCCCACAAAACATGTCAATGGCTACAAAAGCAGTAAAAAGCGGAAGGATGGAGTAGATAAAGATAGAGAGCACTGTAATTGGAAATTCCAATCCACCTGCAACTCGAAGTCCAAACCCGTTTTTGATCATGGTGATTGCCAGCTGTCCGATGATTACAGCCAGAATTGATATCAATGCTGCCCAAAAGATCTTTTTCTTCTTCCGCAGTTTGTCAAGCTCATTAAAAAATGCTGCATTAAACCCTTCCATTTCTGTCCACCTCACTGATAAAGAAATTTTCCAATGTGGAATAATTGGATAATATATTCCGGGTATCATCCACGTTGGTCAGCCTACCCCCATAAATCACACCGATTTTTGTACAAGTTAGTTCTACATCATGGATCAAATGGCTTGAAATAAAAAACGTTGTTTTATCTTCACCGGCTAATCCCTTGATCAGCTTTCTCATCTCAATCATGCCCTCAACATCCAGCCCGTTTAAGGGTTCATCGAGAATCAGAACTCTTGGTCTTGATAGGATTGCTGCTGCGATGCCCAACCGCTGTTTCATCCCCAGAGAAAAGCGCTTGGCTTTTTCCTTTTTGTATTTTAGCATGCCGGTAATTTGAAGGCATTCCTCAATTCTTTTGTCATCCACCTCCGGATAATATCTTGAAAAGAGCTTGAGGTTCTCATAGGCCGTGAGATAGGGGTAGGACTCTGCCGTCTCAATGAGGCATCCCACATGTTTCATTGCCTGTACATAGTTCTGAGAAATGCTTGCCCCAAAAATTCTGACATCTCCGCTATCCGCTCTCATTAACCCTGTCATGATTTTCATTGCCGTTGTTTTTCCTGCACCGTTGGGTCCTAAGAATCCAAAGATTTCTCCCTGGTCCACTTCCAGAGAAATATCCCAGATCCCTCTTCCATTCTTGTATACTTTCGTAAGACCATCGATGACAATAGCCTTTTCCATTCATTCGCCCCCTTATAGTCAATAACGCAATCAGGGACAGCTTCAATATCAGATCTGTTTACACTCGAATATCTTGCCGTCTCTGTTTAGTTGCTTTCAGTTCTTTTACAATTGGTAACAATCCGGGAAGCTGCAAAGCAGCTTCCCTCTTCAATTATTAATCCTCAAATACCCGATGGAAATCACCGTCAAATTCTTTGCCGATGCCATATCCTCTGGTACTGTGTTCATCTATAATCTCGATGTTCAGGTTAAGATACAGCGTTCCATTCATGGACATGTTGATCATCCCCATTTCTTTCTTGCCGGTCGGGTTGATATAACTGAACGCATACCTGTGACCATTTGGGTTATTGTCTTCCTGGCTGCACTCAAAGCTGAAGTCATATTTTGAGGAATACTCTTCAAAACCCGGCTTCATAACCTCATGGTACCTTCCAGAAATATTTTTGCTGTCAACCTTGATAATTTCCAGAACCCTTTCTCCAGCCTTCACGAACTTGCCATCCTTCAGAATGACAATATTGTTTTTGTACACTCCAATATATCTGCTGTCAAAAACCCCATACGGACTAACTTTTTCAATCTTCTTGCCTTCGATATTCGGTTTTGAAATCACCGTCTTATCAATATCGGTGAATTTGATAGCAACATTCATGGACAGCTCATGATTCACTCCGTTGTTGTCTTTCCCTGCAAGCGTCACTTCAGCAAGGACATTTTCCAGCATCCCGGAACTATTCTCCAAGGCTTTTGCAGATACCTTACTGATATGAATATCCTTCTCCAGCTGCGGGAACTTAAACTCATCACGATCAGACGGACGATCCATGACGGATCGTTTAAAGAAATACGAAGACACCGCATTAACAAGGGCAGGAACCTGAGCTTCTGCAATACTTCCCGTGTATTCCTTTCCGCCATCTTTTTTGTTTTCCACCTGGATATAGTTTTTAAGATTGCCAACCACTGCATCGAAGAGCTTCTCTGCCTCATCCGCTCCTTTTTGTTCAAAAGGGTTGCGGAAATTATCCTTGATTGCCTTGTTATTATTGTTGGGATACTCCGAAATATAGTACTTTTCTTCAGTATCCATTTCATTTCTCCAAATTCTTACGGAGCTATCGCTGTAGGAGTAATGCGTGGTTGTTTTTCCGCTCGAGTACTTGTTTACCGTAGTGGACTCAAACTCATTCTTTTCATTGTCAACTTTGCTAAACCCTGACCCTTGAACCAGAAATGTTCCATTGTCCTTGATTTCGAAAGAAGACTCAAAGGTAAAATTCTTTTGGTTTTTCAATACTTGTGATATCGTATGCTTCATGGAAGCCTTCAGCGTATCATAACCGGAGCCCAGTGCCACATCTGCAAAAGCTGTTGTCACAAAGATGACGGCTCCAAGTGTAAATGCCAGAATGGTGGCAGCAGTTTTACTCATTTTCATAAATTTACTCTCCTTTATTTCAACATCAGGAAACGTTTCCCCATAAATTCATTATAAAACCGTCTTATTGAATTCCTCTAAATAAAATATTAACAATTTATTAACTTACAACTAACCAATAAAGGTCATCTGTCCTTTCTTTCGTCTTCCATTTTTAGTAACCTGATTTTGTAGGTTTATCCATCAAATAACCATATTTTTACTTCACATAACATAAATATAGTATCATAGGATGGATGTAAATTCCTAACGCACAAAATCAAAAGGAGGGTTCAAATGAAAAAAGCATCAAAAGCAAAAGTTATGTTATCGTATCTTGTAGCAGTATTCACGCTGTTTGCATTGCTGGCACCGGCAGGCGTACTCGCAGCAGATCCCGTTCAAACTCCGGCGAATGTTTCTACGATTTCCATCATCGGCACCTCGGATTTGCACGGCAACATTTACCCCATGAACTATTTTACCGGCAAGGCCGCTGACCAGGGTTTGGCAAAGGTTGCCTCCTATGTAAAAAGTGTCAGGGCCGGCAACCCTAATGTCATCCTTGTCGATGCAGGAGACACGATTCAGGGAACGCCTCTCTCCTATTACTATAATAAGATCGACACAACCGCAGAATACCCGATGATGAAGGCTATGGGAGCGATGAAGTATGATACCTGGACTTTGGGTAACCATGAGTTCAATTATGGACTTCAGACGCTGAACAGAATCATCGGCGATGCTCAAAAGGAAGGAATCACCGTACTTTCCGCAAATACATATAAAACCTCGGACAAAACCAATTTTGTAAAACCCTATTTTATGAAATCCGTTACGGTGAACAATAAAACTTTAAAGATTGGAATCCTCGGTCTGACCACCAAGACCATCTCCAGCTGGGAAAATGAATCCAATTACAGCGGCTTGGAATTTAACGACCTGGCGGACGAAGCAAAGAAATGGGTTCCCGTGATGAAGAAGGAGGGCGCCGATGCCATCGTTGCTGTCATTCACAGCGGGATAGAAAAAGCCACTGATACCATTCCTGAGAACCAGGTAAAAGCTGTTGCTACCGGTGTTTCCGATATTGATGCCATCATCTGCGGACACACTCATACCCAGATTGATAAAGAAATATTTAAGAATCCTGCAGGCAAAGATGTGATCATCGTTGAACCAAAGCCGAACGGTGCAACTGTAACACAAATCGATATCAGTGTCGATGCAGCAGGCAAAATCGAAGGCTTTACGTCCAAGAACATCATCATGGACAGCAAGATTCCGGCCGACGAAGCCATGACTACCTTGCTCCAGCCTTATCAGGACAAGGCTATGGAATATATCAATACCGTGATTGGCAAGTCCACCGGCGAATACTCCGGAAAAACCCAGACCACAGCACCTTCCGCACTCATGGATCTGGTGAATGAAGTCCAGGTCAAAATGGCAGGAACACAGTTGTCCATAGCGGCTCCTTTCAGCGCAAGTGCACTGATACCTCAAGGCGATATCAAAATTAAGGATATCTCCTCCGTTTACATCTACGAAAATTTCCTCTACGGAATTAAAATGAACGGAGCACAAATCAAAAAATGGATGGAATCCTCCGTGAAATACTACAAACAGGTTTCCGATCCTTCCGCACCTGTTGAAAAGGATCCGGCCTTGAACGTACCGGACTACAATCTGGATATCCTGTACGGAGCTACTTATGAAATCGACCTGACCCAGCCAGTAGGCAGCAGAATCAAGAATCTTAAGTATAACGGAAAAGAAATTCAGGATACCGATGAATTTACTGTAGCCATCAACAACTATCGCTTTAATGGCGGAGGCGGGTTTATGGCAGCAGCCGGGCTGAAGCCGGGCGACACGAGCATCGTGACCTATGATTCCGCAAAGCAGTTGGGAGATGACGGCCAGGTAAGGAATCTTATGATCAAATATGTTCAGGACATGAAGACCATTAGTCCGACGGTTAAAAACAACTGGTCCTTCATCAAGGGATCCACCACTGTCAAAAAAGAAGCACCTGCTCAGCCTGAAGTCAAGGTTGAACCAGCTGCACCTTCAAAAACAGAAACCGCTATAAAGCCGGAACCCAAAGTTGAAGCAGCTCCACAGAGTGAAACCGTATATGTTGTAAAAGCCGGGGATTGTCTGAGTGTGATCGGTAAGAAATTCAATGTTTCCTATATGGAAATCGCAAAAATCAACAAGATCAAAAATGTAAACCTGATTTTTGTAGGACAAAAGCTCATCATTCCTGCAAAATAAAACTTAGCCGTAATGTTGAAAGCCTCTGCAGTTGATGCAGAGGCTTTCCTTTATATCTTTCACTTTCCAGTCTGTTCAGTTTTCTTATAAGGCTAATCATTGACCGCATCTTGGGCCTTCCACAAGGGACGAAGCTTGAACACCAGGATCAGCAGAGCTGCCAGGCTAAAAGCGGCAGAAGTCATAAATGCCGCGTCATGGGAAAATGTATTCGCCAGGAAACCTCCCAGGTTTGTATAGATCACAATGGGAATCAGCTTGACAAAAGATATCACTGCCAGATACTCATGTCTCCGCTCCGGTGTCGAAAATCCCAGGGTGGTCGTAAACTCTACAAGCCAAATGACATTCACAACTCCGGATAGAGCCAACAAACCCAGGTAAAGAGGATAACTGTAACAGAAGTTCATAAGAACAGGCAGCAGTATATTGATTACCACAAACATCAGGAAACTCCAGAACTTCCCTGCCCTTTCCGTAATCTTTCCGGCTGCAAAAGCAAAAAAGCAGGCAGACAGGGTGGTAATAATGTTCATCACACCGGTCAATTGGTCTGGTTGAACGATATCCTTGAAACGTTCAATCCCTGCAACGGTGTAAAGTCCTCCGACATATAAATGTCCATAAAGGAAAAGAATAAAAATGATAAACCAGCGGAAGGAAACATCTTTGACCGGAAGCGTCAAGAGGTTCTTGAAGTGTCCCGACGGCTTTTCATCACTGATCTCATCATAAGGTGCTTCTCTGATCTGCTGCACCCAGAAGAGAGAGATGAGCCAGCTCACAAAACTAATACTAAAAAGGATAAGAAAATTGAGCGGGAAAGCTACTTTAGCCAAAATAGCCATCACAGCAAAGCTTGCTGCGAAACCGACACCTCTGCTGATAGACTCTCTCATCCCCATCGCACTGCTTAACCGCTCCGGTACCAGCGCCCGGCCGATCAACTCCTGCCAGAAGATGATGCCGCTGCTCCAAGCGATATAAAAAAATGCATATGCGATCAAAAACGCAGGAATGATCCAGGTTTTATTTCCGCTGAGGAAGTACACCACAGGAAGGACCGGCAGCCATGCCAACCGATGCCACCAGCCTAAAAGTACGGTCATTCTTTTCTTCCGCTTGAATCTTCCCGAATAGAAGCTCATGATTAACGGCCCCAGGGACATGAAAAAATTCGCAATAAACACCGGAAGGTTCAAGATCATTTCATTATCGGTATAGTGCTTTAAATAGGCTACAATAATGACCGCCGGAACAAAGCACACAAATCCGATCTGAAAGAAAGTGGCATCCAGCGTGTTCATCCAGGAATTCCAGCGGTGATTCTTTTCCAACTCTATATGGTACAAACTCTTTGACATGAAATCAGTTCCTCAACTTTAAATGTTAACAATAAGTTTATTATAGAGTAAAAGTTCTGCCAGGGAAATATTAAAACGCACTTAACCCGGATGCAATTTTTGTTGAACATGAACAAAGTTTTTTATTTTGGCATTGTTTAACACATAAAACCTTTACATTATTTCTTTAATCTTCTCTCTTAATTATTCGACGTCAGGATAAACTATTTGTAACAAATCAAAGGAGGCTCTCGGGATGAAAACATGTAGAATCCTAATTTTCACATTATTATTTGTAATGATCGCATCATCAAGTGTATTTGCTCAAAGTGATACATTGCCGCAATCCGGGCAGAATATTCTGCTTAGTAAGCTTGAGTTTGAAAAGATCGATCCCGTAGCGGAATTGAAGTCCCTTAAAAATACTGTTAAAGAGGAGTATAAGCAAGGAAAAATAAGCAAAGATGAGCTTCATCTCGGTCTTGAAAAAATTGATCGAAAGCTGAAAGCAGTGAAGGAGTTTAATGACCTTTCTATCGATCAAAAAAAAGAAAAGCTGGTAACGGATTTTATCAAAGCTGTTAATAAAAAAGTGCAGGTAGGTGAATTATCTACAAACGATGTCGGTACGCTTCTAGAATCCTATACAGATACAGTAAAACAATGGGACGGTCAAGGCTTCCCTACCTTCTATCATAGGGGAATATTGATATCTAAAAAAGGTAGTTCTCATGATCATCAAGACCATCTTATGCATGAAAAATGCATGCACCATATGCATATGAAGTTTGTTGAAGCTCTGGATAAAGCGGTAAAAGACAACGTCATCAATGCTAGTCAAAAAAATAAAATCCTTCAATATCTCAAGGATAGTATGAAAGAAATGAAGTAAGGCCGCTACTTTATAATATTGCTCGGTTCTAGATAGTGAGTGAATTCAAATGGGACTTATCCGTAAATAAGTTTTGACTTTTTAAAAAAACTTCGTTATGCATCGACAATCAAACAGTAAGTATTCTGAGGAATGCTTATATCTATTTACGGATAAGTTCTTCTTATGGCAACACAAGTGCAAAGTATTACAAAAGACTGATGTTTCCATATTGAAGTATTGTTGATGAAGCGCAAGAAAAAACACTACCTTTGAGCCAAAGATAGTGCCTGAATCCAATTCTAAAAAATTCCGATGGTTTTCAGCATGGCATAAAAGCCAGGGATAATCCCCTCCGCTGCTTCGGCATTTGGATGGAACATCGTAAATCGGAATAAAGCGCCTCCGATACACATAATAATGATGATTTTTGAGAAGGCTGAGCTGGAAGCGACTAAAAAGTATATTGCCTGACGAAAAAACGGATCAAAAATTTCTTCCCCTTTCATTTCGAAAGGAATGCCGATCAGCCTTAGCTCCGTTAATGAGTTCTCATAGACCTGTTCCAGGTCCGCAGTATTCGGAAGACGTTCTATCCGTGTAAAGAACCGGTCATCAAAATTGGAGAATACGACATCTCTGCCCGGTTCTTCCGAAGCAAAAGTAAAATTGTTCAATATATAGATATAATACCCCAAGCTGCTCCTTCGCAGCGTTGCCTCCCGGTACTCCGTTACTCCTTCTACGGTGACGGGAATTCTTTTTGTTGCAGGAAGTACAGACGGAAGGCAGATCACCTGTCCAATATATATCCGCTCCGGATTGATTCCTGGATTTGCATTGATCAAATCCCTCAAATTGAGATTGAACCGACGGGAAATCAAGTACAAAGTATCCCCGGCCTTAACAGAATAGTATCTGCCTGAAGAACAAGCGGGAAAACTTGGTTGGGTCGGTAAACAAATTCGCTGTCCAACAAATAAACGGTTGGGATTCACTCCCGGATTTGCATTCATGATGGCTGTGATTGTAGTATTATTCCTTCTGGCAATGTTATAAAACGTATCTCCCGGACGGACCAAATAAGATATAGTGCCAGGAGGGCATTGGCGGAATTTATGGGATAGCATTTTTTAAGCCTCCTTGCGGTAAACGCTGATAATACTACATCTTATTCATTTTATGTAAAGCAAGTGACAGGTGAAAGGAAAGAATGATTACGAAATGAAATCATTTATAATGGCAGTTCATGCTGAAACTCATCTATCATCATGTAACTCAAAGAACCGGATACTGCGTTTTTGGTCATAAACCAATTGGGGTACGAGGAAATATAGCTTCTGACAGCCTCTTCACTTGCCCACTCATATATCCCCCGAAAAGTTCTTTCCTGCTCATTCATAAGAAACATTTTGGATATAAACCCGGGACATCCTGCAAAAAACGGTGTACTTAATACAGGTAAGAGCTTTCTCTGGAATAAAGACATCTTTTTTACACGGAAGGATACAATAAGTTTCACCTTCCGCTGGCTGTTCCTTAGCTTTTCTTTGTTCACAATATGAAGAAAGATTTTAAATTCACTTCTATTTTCCATCTTAATGTCTTGATTAATCTTTTCACGGGGAAATTCGATTTTCCCGGTAAAAAACAATATGTGATAATGAAAGAAGTCACTCAATGGGTTCAGTTTTTTCATAACACCCTCCAAAGTTCAATCCAGGGCTAAGATTTTGTGATCATTTAATCCAATTTAAACATGCCTACGGGGCCATCTATACCCGCTGACAGCAGAACCGGCTGCTGTGATGCCGAAGCTATTCCCTTAATCATAGCCAATAGGTTAAATAAAAATCTGGTTTTGAGGCTGTTCCTCGCCGATTACTTTAATGTTCATTGCTGCCATTCCCTCAATTTTGCTGACATCGAAAACCACTGCATTTTTAGGGCACAATGTTGTGCAATGATAACAGTAGATACACTTTTTCTTGTTTCGCACAGGATAAACGTCCATTTCCATAGCATTTACCGGACACTCATTTACGCACTTTTTACATTTAATACATTTTTGCTTATCAATATCAATGGGCAATTCCCGAACCTTTCCTATTACGCCTACCAGCGGGTATATCAGCTTTACCAGGGTTTTCTGGCAGGTGAACATTTTTTCGATCTTATCCCAGCTTATTTTTCTAAAACCGTTTTGGGACATTTTCGAATAAAACTGATTTATGGTTCCTATGGCTTCCTGATCAGGGTATCCATCCAAATGCCAGAAATGGGGTGCTTTGACTTTAAATGCTCCAATAATCGGTATATCCAATGCCTTGAAAAGCTTTGCCGTGTTGATGAAGGCTTTCCCCGTGGTTATACCGGCGTAAGTCAAATACATAAAAGATTTCGCTTTCTTATTCTTGCTGCAGATCTTCGGCAGGCTAAACTCTAAGAATGAAGTGAGCGTATGCATCATTCGCATATGATAAACAGGACTTCCGATGCCTATCAGATCTGCATCATTAAAGATACCCAAATCAATCTTTTGGAAGTCACGGTTTTCCCTTGCTCCAATATTCAATTCCAAAACCTCATGTTGATCTTTTCTAAACAATGCTGCCAATTCGCCGCTGATTTTTTGAGTAGTCGTATTTGGTGAGAAATAGACAAGTATGACCTTCATGGAACGCCCTCCTTACTAACTCAAATGCTCAAGATTCGTGGAAGTATCTCAAATATGAAACCCTATCTCAGAAGTTGTTTGTTTTTTATTCTCCAGTATATATTCTGCAGCCTTTTTATATCCCCCGGATTGTTTTAATGCCAGCGCCATATTTACGCAGCACTCCCTATACCTTCTATCCCTTAAAACAGTTTCAACACTTTTTCTGATCCCCTCAGGACTCAAGTCCTTTTTTCTTAAATATACTCCACAGCCGGATTTCTCAATCTGCTCTGCAACTACCATTTGTTCCGGCTGCTGAGGTACTGCAATCAGCGGCACACCATAATACAAACCTTCATGAGCACTGTTCATCCCTGCATGGGTGATAAACAAGCTCGCCTTTTCAAGAATTTCAAGTTGAGGAACATAGTTTTGAACGATAAAGTTTTCCGGTATTCTTTCCAAATCCGCCGGGTCAATTCCTTTCCCCACGGCCATAACCACCTGACAGTTCATATCCTTCAGTCCAACCATACAGTTTCTATAAAACGAGTGATCCTTATTGAATAAAGTGCCTAGAGATACATAAATTATCGGCCTATGCTTCATTGTATTCAATAAGAATGTTTCTTTTTCTTTTCTCTGACTGAGCAAAGGACCTACAAATTTATAAGATGCGTCAAGGCGGTCTGCCTCCGGCTGAAATTCTCGCAATGTCAAGACAATATTCAATTTTTCCTTCGATGTAAATGCATCAAAGGTTGATCCGCAGCGCACCTTGTATTTTCTGTCCAACCTGCCGCAAAGACTTTCAGCCCTTATAAACGAAGGAAAATCCCTGATAAACAATTTTAACACATTTTGAGCAAAACTTGGTATCCTGAACACATTGTTCATAGAAAAAACAAAAGTCGTAATGATTGAGACTCCTGGGACACCCAAGATAGCTGCCATATATTTTCCCCAAGGACACTGGGCATCATGAAGGATGTATTGGGGCTTTTCCTTTCGAACCTCTTCAAGCAAATCCTCCAGCAGTATTCTCGTTGTTTCCATCAGAAGGCTGCTGAATTTCAGGAAATTATCCGTTGCATAGGAAGAATTCAAAAAGAATCGTTTCCCATAATCTCGATACTCTGCCCCTGTATTGGTTATCTTTTCTTTAAATTCTTCCTTACAGTAATAGATTATTTCTTCTCCCTGCTTCACAAGTTCCTGTACCAAAGCCAAGCTGGGATTGACATGCCCGTGGAAGGGCATACCGAAATAAATAGCTTTTGACATTAAGACCACCTCACGCTTACACTGGGTCACTGGTAAATTAGTCTTTAGAATTCTAATTTTATAGTTGCATCACATAACAAGCCGATTGAATTGATCATTTATTATACTATTAGTTTAAACTTTAAGTTTAATATATAACTTTTAGAAGTTTTTGTCAATACCCACAAGATCATTCTAAAACAATTAGAATCTTGAATTTTCCAAGGTTTTGTATTAAGATGGTAACAAGTTCTAACCAATAGTTTAAACTTGAAGTAAGCAAAAATAATTTGTAGGTGATTTTATGGCTGGAAACAAAATGGGTGACTTGACAAAGGAAAAAATTCTGAATGCCGCTTTAGGCGAATTCATCGAAAAAGGCTTTGACAAGGCCAAGGTGGAAGACATCGCTAAGCAGGCGGGTTTGACCAAGGTAATGCTGTACTATCACTTCAACAGCAAGGAAAATATTCTTTCAGAGCTTCTGCTGAGAGTGTTGAATGAAGTGAAAAACAAGTTCCAGGCAAACATGACGAATGTCGATATTCATCATCCTGAGAGTTTTCGGGCGCATATTGAGATAATGATCGGATTTTTCCTTGAAAGGAAAGAAGTGCTCCGGCTCATCACCCTTGAATTCATTAAGGGTAAAAACGGGAATATCGGTTCACTATCCATATTAAAAGAACTCTTCAGTACCATCCTCGCTTTTTCCGATGAGACGGACAATATCTCTGTAGACCAGCAGCAGTTTCTTACGAAGGTATTTTTCTTTAACACTTTACCGATGGTGATGTATTCCAGTTTGTCCGACAAGTTTAATGAAGACTTCGGGTTTGATGCTGAAAAATCAAAGGACTTCTTCATCGATACATTTGTTAAGACTTTTTATGACAGTCTTTCAGAGTCAAAGAATCTTTAATTATATTCTATTGATATTCTTTTCTAGCTATCGCATTGATTTGGGAACGATCCGGCTGATTCCGCTGGATCGTTTTTTAATTTGAATTTTTATGATTAGTTTTTATCAAAAGTTTCAATATTCCTCTGAATTATAAATATTTGCTTGCGTGAAATTGTTATCAGCTCAACATAATATCATTGAGGTGATTTATGATCATGAAAAAATTCATCATTGCAGCCATATCTGCACTAACCATCATGCTTTGCAGCGTTACTGCTTTTGCTCAGAATACCGCTTATACTGTTCAGCCGGGCGACAGCATGTGGAAGATCGCAGTAAAATTTCAAGTTGGCTTGAGTGAAATCAAATCCCTGAATCCTCAGATAAAGAATCCGGCGATGATTTATCCTGGACAAAAGCTCACAATTCCAAACATCAGCGATGTGAAGGCCATTGAAAACGAAGTGATTCGTCTGGTGAATGCGGAGCGTTCCAAAAACGGCTTGCCGCCAATGAAGGCAAATTGGGAGCTTTCCAGAGTAGCCAGATATAAATCACAGGACATGCTGAACAAGGGATATTTTTCCCACACCTCCCCTACTTATGGTTCTCCGTTCAAAATGATGGAAACCTTCGGGATCAGGTTCTCTGCTGCTGGGGAAAACATCGCCATGGGGCAAAGGACTGCCCAGGAAGTAATGACAGGTTGGATGAATTCTCCCGGACACAGGGCAAACATCTTGAATCCCTCCTATACCGAAATAGGAGTCGGCCTGGCAAAGAACGCTCAGGGAAGGAATTATTGGACTCAGATGTTCATAAAACCTTTGAGGTAAAGCCGGCTTAGGATGTAGAATGTCAAGATCAAAAAAGGTGGTGCTTTTGCAAAAGCACTACCTTTTTTGATCTTATATTGAACGCAATAACGCTTTTACATCGCGATTCAGTTTTCTTAACTTTTTATCGTGAAAATCTGATTTGCCACTTTAAAATCTCTTTCACGATTTATATAGTTACACGTTTTGATGTTTCCCAATCTTTAAAACGGGTAATATTTTAATAAAATTTACATGTGTGTCCATTTTATATTATGATATGATGTTGGTTGATAGATACTTTAACGGAATGGATTTAAGGAGGGCAATATGAAAGTATTATTTATCGGCGGAACCGGACTGATCAGTACTGCCGTCTCAAAACTGGCAGTAGAAAAAGGCTTCGAACTCTATCTTCTTAACCGAGGTCAAAGAAATGAATTTGTTCCGGCGGGTGCTAATGTTATTCAGGGGGATATCCGCAATTTAAAAGAAGTGTCTGAAGTCCTGAAAGGTTTTGAATTTGATGTTGTAGTGAATTGGATTGGGTTTGTGCCCGAAGAAGTTGAAAATGACATTTCACTTTTCAGCGGAAGAATCAGCCAATATATTTATATAAGCTCAGCATCGGCTTATCAAAAGCCGTCAACGCATTATCTGATCACAGAATCTACCCCGCTGGTGAATCCGCATTGGGATTACTCCCGCAACAAAATCGCCTGCGAGGAGCGGTTAATGCAGGAACACCGTAAAAACGGATTCCCGGTAACGATTGTGAGACCATCCTTCACTTTCGGGGACACCATGATTCCCGCCTCCCTCAACAGCTGGAATCATCCTTACAGTCTGGTGGACCGAATGAAAAAAGGCAAAAAAATCATTGTTCACGGAGATGGAAGTTCCTTATGGACCATGACCCACAATACTGATTTTGCAAAGGGCTTTGTCGGTTTAATGGGGAACTCCCAAGCCATTGGCCACCCCTTCCATATTACTTCCGATGAAGTACTGACCTGGGATCAAATCTATCGTGCCATTGGCCGTGCAGCCGGAGTCGTTCCCAATATCGTACATATTCCCAGTGACTTCATCATTGCTTTTGCTCCGGATCTGGAAGGAAACCTCATTGGGGACAAATCCGTAAGTGCTGTGTTTGATAACAGCAAGATCAAGCGTTTTGTGCCCGATTTCTTATCGACCACATCTTTTGAAAAAGGAATCAGGCAGACCGTTGCATGGTTCGAAGCTCATCCCGAGCGCTGCACCATTGATGAAGAATGGAATGCTCTGATGGACCGGATCATTGCTGCTTATGAAAAAGGATTAAGTTTGGCTTCACAAGCTTAAGATAATGTATGAAGTTTTGTGGAATACAGTTATCATTACAATACTGATAAACGATGATATCATCATAATTCACTGAAGGAGAACATAAATGACAAAGTTGATTTCCTGGAATGTAAACGGGTTAAGAGCCTGTATGGAAAAAGGTTTTTTAGATTTTTTCAAGAGAGAATCCGCGGATGTTTATTGTCTTCAAGAAACCAAGCTGCAGGAAGGACAGATTTGCCTTGAATTGGCCGGCTATCATCAGTACTGGAATTATGCAGAGAAGAAAGGGTATTCCGGTACTGCCGTATTTACTAGAATTGAGCCTGTTTCTCTCTCCTATGGCATAGGAATTGAGGAGCATGATCACGAGGGCAGGGTCATTACCGTTGAATTCGCGGAGTTCTACCTGGTCAATGTTTACACACCCAACGCTAAAAGAGAGTTGGAACGCCTGGATTATCGAATGACTTGGGAGGATGCCTTCAGGGCCCATCTTCAGCAATTGGATTCAAAGAAGCCCGTTATCGTTTGCGGGGACTTGAATGTAGCCCACAAGGAAATCGACTTGAAAAATCCCTCCTCCAACAGAAACAACGCGGGCTTTACAGATCAGGAACGGGGTAAGTTTACGGAATTACTTGGGGTCGGCTTCATTGACACCTTCCGGTATTTTTATCCAGACAAAAAAGATGCATACACCTGGTGGTCCTATATGTTCAATGCACGTG
>JAOAAU010000059.1 GCA_026418695.1 Clostridia bacterium | reverse complement strand
CAGCAGCAGTAATTTTGTAATTATTCTTTCTAAATCTTTTGATCATCGTAATCCTCTTTTCAATCTGATTTTTGGTCTCAAAAAAGCTCACCAGGGTTAGTTTCCCCGGGCTGTTCAAATAAAGCTTTGAAAGGTTAATGATGGTCTCACCGTAATGGATGTTCTTTTCTTCTCCGAGCATTTCAAGCACATAAGCATCACAGGCAAGTTCCCCGACAAACTTCATTCTTTTTACGCAAATCCATACAATAGGATTAAACCAATGCACGATCACCGCAACTGTACCTAATAGATTAAAAAGTACGTCTTTTCTCTTATGATGCGCCAGTTCATGGAGCAAAACATTGGAAAGCTGCTGATGATCAATCGCTTCTAAAATGCCTTCCGGCAAATAGATCGCTGTTTTGAATATTCCAGATATGCAGGGGCTTTTTAGTCCCTTTTCCGTATAAACGGCTATTCGTTTCCTTTGCTTTGCTTTTATCATGCAGCTTTCCAGCAAAGAAACAATTTCTTTATCTGCAGGCTTTCTAGACATAATGATGCTTTTATAAAAGCTCATGGTGATGATGATATAGAATAGCGCAATTGAAAATAATCCAGTCACCCAAACAATTGAAGCTATTTCAGGGATACTCCATTTGACACCTTCCTGGAGAGCTTCTGATTCTGGAACAGCTGATATCTTCATTGGTTGGTTGTTTATCGCTGCATCTGCAAGTGGATCGGCTGGCAAGTTACTCAGATAAGCCCGCTTTTCAAACGCATCTGCTGAGGTGGTTGAGACCGTGTTTTTTGTGAAGTCTAAGATATGTTGAACGTCTTCTGGTATAAGGTTAAACAGGTTGATTGGACTCCCAGGCATAACGGGTACCAAAAGCCTTATAAGTACCAGGATCCATAAGGCATGGTGTATTCTAACTCCGAGTTTTTTCCGAAATAGCCTTTCAAGCAAAATTATCAGCAATGAAATAGCACTTGCACTTATGGAAGCATACAAAACCCACAAAAATATTTTACTCAAAACATCCATCATCTTATTGACCTCGCTTTAAACTTCAAATGATAAACCCTACCACTCCGGATCTCTTTGCTCATTCGGATTGACCCTTCTTCCTGCTGTTCAGCAGCTGCTGCAGATACTCGATATCCTTTTCAGACAGGGCTTCATCTTCGAGAAAGTTTGAAACCAGCATCCCAATAGCACCGTTGTACACTTTTTCAAGGAAAGACTTGTTTTCTGCTTTAATGCATTCCTTTTCAGTTAATATAGGGTAATATAAGTAATTCCGGCCTGACTTTTCAAACCGGATGACTTCTTTCTTGAGCAGCCGGTTGATAAATGTTTTAATGGTTTGTGCTGTCCAGCCCATTTTACTTGATAAAGGGGTGATGATTTCATCTGAAGTAATAGGATTCTTCTTCCATATCAGCTTCATAATCTCCCACTCAGCCTCTGATATTCTTGGCAACTCCTTCACCAGCAGTCCCTCCAAAATCATATTTGTTTACAATTGTAATCGTTAAATATAGTTTACAGTTGTAAACCGAGTTTGTCAAGCATTTACATTTAAAATAGTGTTTTCTCTTTGGTGATGGAAATAAAAAAGCAGAAGCGACTTATATCACCTCTGCAATAACTCTATTGTGCATCTGCAAGATTGTTTACTCCTGCCATTACATCCTCCTGCAAAATTTGCTGCATTCTTTCCGGTTCTTCAAACAATGGACTGTGAGCGGATTCATCAAAAGTGTAAAAACCTTTTATTGGAGCTTTCATATGGTTAAGGTATTTCTTTGCGAGCGAATAATTCACTGTGTAATCGTATGCTCCACTGAAAAAATAAACCGGAATATCAAGTTTCTGTACCGCAGATGTTAAGTCCGTTGAGTAATTCTGTTCCCGCAGCCTGGATTTGCCTAACAATGCTTTCCCTCGCCATATGTTGATCTTTTCGCCAAGCGTGTATTCCCGGCATTGAAATATTGGTAAAACGATACCTCTAATCAACGATTTCATATTTCGTGTCGTGCCAATACCAAGGTCGTGCATTGCTTCGTCTCGTAAAACAGAAGAAACATATGGGTGCAGCTCTGTATAAGACTTGAAAGTGGAAGGAGGGTATTTTTCAAGTCTCCGGACCATTCTTGTATTTCCCGATGCCCTATACTGTTCAAGCATATACTCATATGCCAGCCTTTCTGATTCCAATGATTGCGACAATTGTCCGATACCGATATAGGCCTTGTATCTCTCCGGCGCCTTGGCCGCAGCGCTTATTCCAGTGTAAGTTCCACCCGAATGCGCCATTAGGTAGATTTTTTCCTGTCCGAATCGTTCCCTCAAGTAATCTGTTACTGCCAGCGTATCGGATACCGATTGCTCAAGCGTTACTGAATCAGCGGAAATGCCTGCATTGTAGGATAGCCCTGCACCACGCTGTTCCCACCAGCAGACTGTAAAGTAATTCTCCAAACCGGTAGGATAAACCTCCTCAAACGCATACTCGGGCATGCCTGGGCCTCCGTGAACAAAAAGCAAAACCGGGTTAGCATTATTCTTACTCTTGATGAACATCCCCTGCTCCATCCCGTTGATATTAATATGGAGCTTTTCTGATATGCTGCCCTCCACCGGCCTTCCGTTATCATCTAAGAAAGGTTCAGGTTTACCCGGGCTGCATACCAGCAACACACCTACCAGAATAGATACACAAACAAGTAAAGCAGCAGATATCATCAGCATGATCCGTCTTCCCCTCCTCGCAATTGATTTGTTTGAAAGTTGCAATATTGGTTTATTTGTCATTTTATTACGCATCTCCTCGTTCAGCAGAACTACTAACCCCATATTTATTCCAGATAATGTCTTCGATCTTTGTTTCCCAGTCCTTGTCATAATGAACATATTTCATTGTTGCAATGGAAGCAAGACCATGTACGGTTGCCCACAATTGTATGATGATATCTTCCATTTTTTCTTTCATCATTCCGTTCTCTCCAAAAATACGAAAGAAATTCGTTTTTAAAAGTTCAAAAGGCGGGAAGTTTTTCGTCCCATTAGCCTCCAGGGAAAGATTAATCTCCATGCATGGCTGAGAAAATAAAAACGGAAAGTAATGAGGATGATTGATAAAAAACATCACATAACTCTTGCCCATTGCGATAAGTACGTAAGGGTCGTTTTGATTCGGGCAGGATTTAATCGCATTGTTCAGTACTTCCATGAGCTGTTCCGTTACATAATCCTGCATCGCCAGCAATAGGTCTTCCTTGCTTTGAAAATGGCTGTAGGGAGCTGCCTGGCTCACTCCGCATAATGCCGCTACTTTTCGTAATGAGAGCTGCTTTAAACCTTCCTGATTGATCAGTTCTATCCCCGCCTCTATTAATGAGTTTCTTAAATTTCCATGATGATATGGTTTGTTTGACATTGGTATAACCTCCGTTATCTTTACACTGTTAAGATTATATCACGTAATCTTAACAGTGTAAAGATTAGTTGGAATTCAATTTGCAATTTTAAGAAATGAATGAAAATTTGCAAAATGAAAGCTGAGTACTGCTATCTTACAAGACTTTTATATTTGCTGATACATATCAAATATTCTGTAATACATAGATCTATCCTTATCAAACGGATATATCTCTTTGCTGATCTTTCAGTCTCAAAGGGATTTAACTCGTTCGGTGGTTTTTCATGAATAGAATCAATTTACTATTCCATACTAATATTGAAATCAAGTGAAGGTGGTGAAACTTATGCCGAAGGCAAAACAGTACGTTGACCAAAGTATGTCCAATATGCAGACAGCATTGGACACATTACAGCAAGCTCTGAACTCAGCTGAAAAGTCCGAAAACAAGACAAAAATTCAGCAAGCCATTAATTCATTAAACTCAGCACACCAAAACTTAGCAGGATACCAGGATTAATATCTAAAAAAAGAAGCCAGTTAAAAGCGAACTGCTGTATTAACGACAGCAGGCAGCTTTTAACTGGTTTCTTGTATTAGAAGCCATTTTGTACTTGCATCAATTGTATTTTTTAGCCCTTCACTGCTCCGGCAACCATACCCTCAATAATCTGCCTGCTGAAGATGAAATAGAAAATAACAATCGGCATCATGGTAATCAGCATAGCCGCCATAATCTTCGGGTAATCCGAGGTGAACTGTCCGGTAAACTGAGTCATCGCCAGCGGTACAGTCTGAAGACCGACATCCTTTATAAGAACCAGCGCAAAAGAGAATTCATTCCAACAAGAAAATGTCTGGATAATGGCTACTGTCGCCAGAATCGGTTTGCACATCGGGCCAATAATACTGAACAGAGTTCTGGTAAAACTGCTGCCGTCAATCGCTGCAGCTTCTTCCATGGATATTGGGATTGATTTCACATAGCCCTCTACCAGAAAAACTGCAATGGGAAGTGCAAAGGATACATAGGGAATGATCAAAGTATACCATTTGTTTGCAATATCCAAACTGTTAAATACCACATATATCGGTACCAATAAGGAATGGATGGGGATCAGTACACCCATCAGAAAAATCGCATAGATTAAACGATTTCCCGGAAACTCTATTCTAGCCAGTATATATCCTACAATGAAACCAAAGAGTACGATCAAAACAAGGGAAATGATGGTCGTTCTGAAACTGTTGAGGACAGACTCAAAAATGTGATAATCCTTGTTTGTAAGTACATTAACATAGTTGGACATCGTTGGATCCTTGGGTAATCCGATAATATCCGCATTAAACACCCGCTTCTCCTTCAAGGAAGAGTAAAACATCCATATGAGCGGGAAAATGCAGGATAAAGAAAAAATCATAAGCATTCCGTTAAAAAAAATGAACAGAATGGGATTATTCGTAAATGAACTGGATTTTTTTCCAGCTACGCGAGTATATTCATTCGCCATGATCTGACCTCCGTTTACGAAAGATAAATAATTGGAAGAGGTTCATCCTGTTATTCATTACTCTCTATCATTTCTTAATTTTTTTCCGATACCAATTTAACAATGAACTGGGTTCCTGCAATTACCAGCAGGCTTGCAATGAAGATTCCGACAGAGATGGCACTGCCATATCCCATGTTCTGCTGTGCAAAGGATATGTTATACCCGTAAAGCGCCATAACCATCGATTCATTTCCCGGGCCTCCCTTAGTCATGACCCAAATATGATCAAAGGCTTTCATATTCCCTGCGACACAAAGCGTTACACAGACAAGCAATGTATTCTTTATCAAGGGAATAATGATATGAAGAGCTTGCTGGACGGCATTTGCACCATCCAGTTCAGATACTTCAAAGATTTCTTTATCGATGGAGGATATGGCAGACAGGATAATCACCATGTAATAGCCGATCCATTGCCAAACCAACGGTATGGACACCAGCAACATGACCAACTTCTCATCGTTCAGCCATACCTTCGCCGCTTCTGCATTTCCGATAAGCGCTAAAAACCAATTGAGAAGACCGCGCTTATAGTCGTAGATCATGGTCCAGATAAACCCTATGGAAACAGCAGCAATGGTGCTTGGGAAAAATCCGAAGGTGCGATGAATTCCTTTAAATTTGACCAGTTTTGAATTGATGATCAGTACAAAGATAAAGGCCAAACCAATTTGTCCAATAATACTAGCAACTACCAAATATATGTTATGACCAAAGGATTGCCAGAAGACAGAATCCTTTAAAAGAGTCAAATAATTCTCAACGCCATTAAATGTTTTATTAGGTCCACCTTTCCAATTAAAGAAACTGAAAAAAGCAGCTGTCATTAATGGGACAAAAACTGCAAAAACATAAAAAACAATGGGTATCAATAAATATCCAAAAATTACTCTGCTTTTTGGTCGAATTGCACTTAGCACTTCAGTCGCCCCCACCTCTAAGTTTTTTACTAGTCAGGCCTTATTTGAGAATGCCTTCCCGAATAAGGCCTGTTTCTAGTTTTAAGGTATCATGTTCAATTTGTCTGAAACAAATTAATAGTTGCTTTCGTATGCCTTTTGAGCTTTAGCTGCGACTTCTTCAGGAGTGATTTTGCCATTTGTCATTGATTGAAGGTCTGTATTCAATACATCCCAAACAGCGCTGGATACAAAGGAGTCATAAATATCAACCGGTTTAGTGTCAACATATTGGTAGTTGTAGAAGTCTTTTGTGAACTGGTCGAATGCGCTCAGGTCAACATCCGCCTTTGTAAGACCACCCAATGCATACTTCTTACCAACATATTCTGCAAAAGGTTTTCCTGTAAGCTCATAGCAAAGGTCTGTAGCAGCAGCCAATTTGTCCGCCTGACCAGCAAGCTTGTTGTTGATGGACATTGCGAATCCAAGACCAATGTTTTGAGTGTTTGTTGAAGCAGTAGCGCCTGCAGGCTGTGGAACTACAGCAAACTTAGTAGTATCATAGAGCGGTTTGCCTTTAAGCGTTGCCTGGATGTAGGAAACATCCCAGTTACCGCCGATGAAAGCAGCAGCAGAACCATTGATGTAATACTCTCTTGCTTCTTCGTTATTGATCGCATTGAAGTCTTTATTAAATACGCCGGAAGCGAAGGCATCCTTTGTGAACTTGAGTGCATCAATAAATGCTTTGTCTGTGAACTTAGCGCCCTTCTTTTCAACTATGGAGTGGAACCAGTCTGAACCTGTGAAACGATCGCCTACAGTTGAGAGGAAGCAGGAGTTCATCTGCCACTTACCGCTGTTACCAAAAGCAATCGTATCTTTTTTCTTTGACTGGAAGTAATCCTTGGCTTTGAGCACATCCTCCCATTTTTCAGGGAACTTTTCAAAACCAGCTTCCTTCCAAGCCTTAGAGTCGTAAACTACAACTGTACAGGTTCCGCCTGTCAGAACAGGAAGACCATAGGTTTTGCCGTCGGCTACGAATGGATAGAATTTGCTCTGATCATACTTGTCAGCATAAGGTGACTTTTTGATGATATCGGTCATATCCATAATAAGTCCCTGCTTAGCCCATGCCTTTGTATTCATACCCTGAAGTTCGAATACATCTGGAAGGTCATTTGCTGCAGCGAGGGTAGCAATCTGCGGTTTGTATTTGTCATTTGCCAAAACGTTTTCATTTACCTTGATATCCGGATGTGCCTTTATCCAATTTGCCAATGTTGTACGGAAGCCGTCGGAACCACCATTACCCTGTGATTCTTCAGAGGTTGAGAAGTGCATAATGCTGATTTCACCCTTGTAAGCAAGCTTGCCAGCTTTTGTGTCATCAGCCTTTGGCGCTTCTGTTTTTGCCGCTTCCGTCTTAGGAGCTTCGGCTTTAGGAGCTTCAGCCGGTGCTGCAGTCTTACCGCATCCGGCAAGCATTGAAACAGCCAGCATGGTCGCCAACACTGTACTAAGTAGTTTTTTGTTCATTTCCTGTTTCCTCCTTAAAATATGGTATTGATTTTTATATATTTACTGTTTTGCAGTAACTATATCTAGCGCAAATATGTTGTGTTTCAATTATCAAACACCAAATATTTCTTTATTAGTTAATAAATTACTATCCATGCAAAATTGCATCATGATAACAGCCATTAATTGAATATACTTGGCCGTTGATATTAATTAATCCGCTTGGAACGGTTTTCAAGTTTGCAGTTTTTATCTGTACATGTTTGAATGAGAATTCATTCCATGATCCTTGCAATATCTATTTTACAAGAACTTCCGAAGTCAAAATCTTTGGTGAAATTCGGGAAGTTACAACTAGTTCCCTTTTTCATATTCTGCCTGTATCTTTTTCGCCAACTCTTCCGGCATCACCCTGCCAACAAGAAGTTCCTGAAGCCCATTATTCATTACTTCTATTACAGGAGGAGTCAGCTGGACATCATAAACCGGCGTATACTTGACAGTGGATATAAAATCCAGATATTTAGTAAACAATGGACTGAGCTTGCTCTTATCGATGCCGTCTGCCTTATTCCCAGGCATTCCGCCTCCTTCGTATGTAAGCTTTCCATATTCCTTCCCAGTAATTTCCTTCAGGAGCGCTATGGCAGCTTCCTTCTTTGCACCTTTCAGTTTTGCATTCATGTTGTAAGCCCATCCACCGCCGCCGGAAGTAGTCCTTGGCTGCCCTTTTCCTCCATTGACCATTGGAAGCACAGCCAATTCAGTAGCCTCTACTATATCCTTCGGTGCTTTGTCGATCAACATGCTTAAGGACCAGCAGCCTTCCATAAACATCGCTGCTTTACCATTCATATAAATGGATTGCTGTTGATTGCTGTCGATACTGTTCATATCAGCGTTGAAGGCGCCCATCTTAGATAATTCCTGGAGAGCCGTCAAGGCTTGAACAAATTCTTTATCTGTGAATCTTGCTCCTTTCTTATCACGAATGCAATAAAACCAGTCCGTACCGGTATGTCTATCTCCCAGAGTACTGAGTATACAGGATTCCGCAACCCATTTTCCTTTATTGCCAAGGACGATCGGAGTCACACCCTTCGCCTTTAACTTGCCAATAGCTTCTAGAAAACCATCCCAGGTATCCGGGTAAGATTTGATCCCCGCACCTTCAAATATCTTTTTGTTATAGTAAACGGTATGTGTGTTGGCCATTTGAACTGGAACTCCATAAATTTTATCCCCAACTTTAAAATCATCAAACGCACTGTCAATAAAGCTGTTTTTCCAGTCCGCATCCTTCTCCAATATGTCATTTACGGAATCCATCAACTTATTCTCTACAAAGCTGCCAACCATGGATCCTTTAAAAAAGAATAAATCCGGCATCTCGTTTGCAGCAGCAAGAATTTTAATTTTTGTCTCATAAGCATCATGAGGCAATACTTCATCTTCGATCGTTACCGTTGGATTGTTTTTTTTGTATTTATCCAATTGGACATAGAAGGCTTTCCCCTTCGCATCAATGTCTTCCTTTGTCCAGGCATGCATAAAAGAAAGCTTTACAAGTTCATTTTTTGCTTCAGGCGCAGTTGTATTTGCTGTTTTCTTTCTTGTATCCGAGAAGAGAATACCCTTTTTTGATTCTGCAGCACCTTTATTTTCACACGCAACCATGGTTATGAGGAAAATAGCAGCAATAGTAAAACCCAACAATTTTACTAAGCTTCCTTTCATCTTGTTACCTCCATCAGCACTCATGAATCCCTGCGGGCCCAGAGAGTTCATGCATTCATTCTACGGAAATCATGTCCGAAATAAAACCCGAAATTCTATGAAATCATCAGAAAAACAGCAATCTTATCAAACGCTTTCTTTATACTCCTTAGGAGTACAGCCGGTATATTTTTTGAAGATATAAATGAAATATTTGTAGTCCCGGTATCCAACCTTTTCAGAAACTTCATAGGTCTTTACGGTGGCATCCTTTAAGTACTGCTTTGCCTTCTCAATTCTCAGCTTATTCAGCCATTCCACAAAGCTTTCGCCGGTTTCCTCCTTAAAAATCCTGCTGAAATAATTGGGAGAAATGTAAACCTGACTTGCAATATCTTTAATTCCGATATCCTCATGATAATGCTCGTTCATATACTTGATTGCAACTTTGATAATACTCCGGTATTTATCGCCTTTACTTTCGAGCATGTAATCCATCAGCTTTTTATATAACCGATGGAGCCACAACTTGATATCCTCAACCGTTTCATATTTTACGATCTCTTCATAAGGGTCAAAATCTTCCCCGAGAGCCTCCTTTACATCGATTCCTCTTTCCTCAACAAAACAGAGGGAAATCGTCAGACACCTTAAGCATGTATGCTTGATCTGCCTGTAACCGATCCTGGAATTGACCATGTCTGTGAACATCTTGTCCAGTGCACGGTTTAACTCGACAAGATCCATAGATTTCAAGCTGTTCAATATCTCCTTTTCCTGCTCGGAAGGATAGTCAAAAGGATTATTTACCGGTATTGCATCCATTTCCCCATACGGAATGATTTTACTTTTCCCCTTGAAGGTCTTCGTCTCGAGCGCTATTTGAGCCTCTGCAAAAGATACACTCACGTCTTCAAGGGAAGAGCATGGTCGCCCGATGCTGATAGTGACCGTTAACTTCAGATGACGCTTGACGCAAAACTGGATCTCACTGCAAGTGCTATACAATAAAGTATCCGTTTCACTGCTTAGGTTGACCACCGCGATTAAAAAGTCAGATTCACTGTAGAATACAATACTCTTGAATACCGACTGCAAAATCTCTCCGGCAATATTGGATACTGAGAATTTGATCAGTTCCTTGTCCCGGTCCTTGGAGTTTTCGGTCAGTAATGCAAAATCATCAATATCAATGATCAGAACCTGATACCTGGGTCCTGGCAAAGCAATCTTCAATTTTTCTGCTTTATCCAGAACCTTCTTCATCCCGGCAAGTTCCCCTCTGATTAAGGAATTCATAAACCTTGACTGGATATATTGAAGGTTTTCATTCAAAACCAGGTCAAAAGCAAGTTCCTCCTCATTTTTTTTCATATCTTTAAGAATTTCGTTTTTTATTCTGATGATGGCATTTTTTAGCTCATCCGCCCCCACCGGCTTCAATAAATATTCCGAAACTCCCGATTTTAGTGCCTGCCGGGCATATGCAAAATCATCATAACCACTAAGAATGATGACCTTGGTCGCAGGAAGCTTTTCCTTCAACTGCGCAGCAAGCTCCAGGCCATCCATAAGAGGCATGCGGATATCCGTCATCACAATATTGGGTTTAAGCCTTAAGGCCTTAGCCAAGCCGTCTTTTCCGTTGATTGCATCCTCGGTAATCTTTATTCCGCATTCTTCCCAGTTGATGGAAGTTTTGATCCCTTTCCGGATTACGGCTTCGTCATCCACAATCATTAAGCTGATCATTTCGCATGTCCCCTTTCATCAAAGGTTGTACAACCGTCACCCGGCATCCCGGGTCTTCATTTCTGAAGCTTAATCCAAAGCTGTCTCCGAAATACAACTTGATTCTGTCATTCACATTTTTTATCGCAAATCCGCGGTTGGAATCACTCACATTTTTAAGCAGCGTATTGATTTCTTCCATATCAATACCAAGGCCATCATCTTTCACAGTATAAATCAGATTATTTCCGTCCGTTGAAACAGTCACTTCGATGATTCCTTTTTCCCCTTTCTTTTCGATACCATGATGGATTGCATTCTCCACCAGCGGCTGCAGCACAAGCTTGATCGTCTTACAGTCCAACACCGCTTCATCCACGCTGAGTTTGAATTCAATCATATCTTCATACCGCACCTGTTGAATCACCATGTAGTTTTTCAAATGCTCCACCTCTGATTTGACAGAAGTGATATCCTTCCCGCTGTTGAGGCTCAGCCTGAAAAGTTTGGAAAGGGCTTCAATGATTTTTCCCGTTTCAAAGGCATGTTCCATACGGCTCATCCAATAAATAGTATCTAAAGTATTGTAAAGGAAGTGGGGATTCACCTGTTCCTGCAGCGCCTTCAACTCAGCTTCCTTCTGTTTCAGTTGTGCTGAGTAAACCAGATTGATGACTTCCTTCAGCTTGGCCGACATTTTATTAAAACTTTTACTTAGCAAGGTGATTTCATCATTTCCCTTTGGTTCTATGTAGACATCAAAATCTTCCCTCTCCAGCTTTTTCATCAGGGTACGCATCTGCTTGAGAGGACTCAGTACCCGGCTGGAAACCAAAAAAGCAAGAGCGATGCAAACGATAATGCTTACCAGGCTTGTCAGCAGCATTGCCTTTTGGATAAATAGGTTCTCTTTCAGCAGTTCCTTGATTGGCACAAGATTGATCAGCTTCAAATCGGTATTCTCAATGCAGTAATACGTTACAACAAATTCCTCCCCGTTGATTTGCTGCTCAAAATACCCGCTTTTTTCCGGATAGCCGTTTTTTAGAATAAGCTCCTCAGGGAGGATGCTTCCGAGTTTTTCTTCATCCAACGAGGAAAGAATACGGCTGCCATTGTCTACAATAAGAAACTCACCCTGCTTTCCGATGGTATTATTCTTGAAACTGTTATAGATCGCATCCATCCTTAAGTCAATTTTGAGGATCCCCAGTTTGTTGGTGATGTTGTTGATGTCGTTGAATGCCCTGATGAGTGAAAACACCTGGATGGGTTTATTGTAGTAATCAATGATCGTATTATAGGTCCAGATGTATCCTCCTTTCAGGTCTAAAACCCGTTTCTCCGTCTCTTTGTCAATCTTGTTGTTTACCCCTTTCTCATCAATACTCATCCCTTGATAGCTTTTTAGATAGGTAGAGTAGATCAGAGGCTTGGAAATCATCAATTGCTTCAATGTTTCCGATACGCGTTCCTTTTGCATTCCGATGACATCACCCGGCTCGGAACCGGACATCTTGAGAAAGTCCCGCACATCCTTATCCTGAATAAGATAAAGAGAGGTATCACGAATATCCCGGGTAATCAGCTCAATATTATTACCGATCTGACTCACCGTATAATAATTGGAGAGGCTTACTTTCTGCTTGATGATTTCAGAGGATTTGGTATAAGCTATGATTCCCAGCGATACCAGGGGTATGATCATTAAAGCTATGGAAAAAATCAATACTTTGTTCTTCAGACTGAAAAAACTATTTTTAAACAAGCCTCTCTCCCCCCTGCAAGTATCAAAATTAAACTCAATATTTTACCATTATTCCAAAACAAATATAAGGCGGTAAATCTACACTTTTGTCAGATATTTTATCAGGTTTCTGATATGTTGCTTTTGGTACGCTTTATCCAAATAATATAATCTTTGGATTTACCCCTTCATATTTTTATTTTACAGCGCATAAAGGAAGGATTATAACTCTAGTTTACCGTAAATACCATTAAGTAAAGAATGGACTATCTTTAGATTTCTTGAAATATATTGATATTTATATAGTCAAATTAGATTGTATTGGTCAATCGCAACAATTTCCAGTCTAGTGACCGCATACTAAAAAAGCTGTATCTTGCACTAACCGGTCATCTTATAATTCTTGTAAGGTTTTCTCATTTTGAATTTCCGGCACTATGCATCTGGAAGCAGCACAGTAAATGTGCGAATTTAGGCACATCCCCAATAACCGCCGTGGATTCCTCCGATGCCGGTGCGGAATATGATGCAATGCCTCATCTGATTTCCCGGCTCAAATTGGTACTAATAGGACAGTTCCAGTCTTATTTTTATAAAAAAGGCATCTATTTAAGCATTTTAACAATTAAGGCAGCCTTTTATGAAACTCGCCTACGGGACATAACAAATCAGTGTGGAACAGATGCCCCTACTCGTTATAAAAGGAAATAATAAGAAGGAGTGTAAAGTTGGTTGAAAAAAGTTAAAGTTAACTCGTTGTGCTAGGTTTTAAATACCAAAACTTGCGAATGAAAAACTCCAGCTTAATATTGTAACCTATCAGAGTAACGTTCAAATCACTTGACAGGGGGTCACAATATATGCTGGAGCTAGATAGAAGCTATTCTATCAAAGAAATTAGAGATTT
>JAOAAU010000037.1 GCA_026418695.1 Clostridia bacterium | reverse complement strand
CATCATAGAGATATAGGAACTACCCCTAAAAAAGCGAAGGAACTTTCAAAAGCATTAGAGAATGAATACCGTAGTGGAAGGTTAGTAGTCTTCAGAGACTGGCAGCCTGCAAAACTTCTGTCTTATATATCAGACAAACTTATGGTGACCAAGAAAGAAAACCTAATCCTAAAAACTAAAAAAAGACTGGTAGAATACCGAGCATTATGTGCATACGCTATGAGAGTACTTTGTGGAGTTAGTTACCGGGAAATATGTGAAAACATGTACAATATCACAATATCTGCATGTGCCTATCTATGCAGCAGAGGATATGAACTAGTGATGAAGAAACAGGAGTATAATGAAATGTTTCAAGACTTAATGAGGGTGCAGAGAGTGTAAAGTTTCAATTTTTGAGAAGCGTCCCCCATAAACACAAAATAAAAGCCCCAAAGGACGCTAGTTCTTCGGAGCTTCACGGAGCTTCATAGAATTTCAAACTTTGAATTTCAAACTCTCAAACCTTCACCGCAATTAAATCTCATACTCCTTCTTAATGGCCTCAATCGCCCGGTCCACATCCTTTTCGTAGATGAGATAGGAGATATCGACCTCAGAAGTAGTAACCAACTTGATTTCAATTCCGTTATTGGCCAGTGTGGTAAATAGCTGCGCGGCCACACCGGGGAGATTCTTCATCTCCTCACCATAGATGGAGATTTTCGTGTTATCTGCATCTACTTCAACCTGTAAGTTGGGAACATCCTTCTTGAACTTGTTTAAAGAACTGATGGCTTTTACAAGATCGTCGGAAGGAATACTGAAAGAAAGACTGATGCTGCCCTTATAAGGAGGAGTCTGGCTGATCATGTCGATATTGATATTCTGATCCGCAATGGATCTGAATATATTGGAGATAAGATTAATGTTGTTTGGCAGACGGTCCACTGTGACAAGCGCTACGTTATAGGTTACCGTCATGTTTGTAACTGGTTTGCTGGCCATAAATTACACCTCCGACAGGATTTGAATGATTTACTCGGCAGAGATCAGGTCATTCATGTTATAAAGACCGGGCTTTTTGTTGTAGAGGAACTTGGCAGCTTTAAGGGCACCTACGCCGAAAATCTCTTTGGACATGGCGATATGGTTAATTTCAATGATTTCATCATTCCCGGCAAAGATTACCGAATGATCTCCAACAATGGTGCCGCCGCGGACTGCATGAATTCCGATTTCTGTCTTGCTTCTTTTCTTCCTTCTTGAATGTCTGTCGTATATGTACTCCTGCTTCTGTGTCAGAGCGGAATTGATCGCATCTGCGATAGCCAGGGCAGTTCCGCTGGGCGCATCAATCTTCTGATTGTGGTGTTTTTCAACGATTTCAATGTCAAAGTTTCCTTCCAAGACCTTCGCTGCTTTCTTAACGAGATCGATTAAAAGATTGACGCCGAGGGACATGTTGGCTGAAAAGAAAACAGGAATTTCTTTAGACGCTGCTTCAAGGCTTTTTACCTGAGCCTGGGTCAAACCCGTAGTTGCCACTACAACAGGGACCTTTCTGGATACTGCAAAGTCAAGCAGGTTTCCAAGAGCCTCAGGGTTTGAGAAATCAATGATGACATCAAGGTTTTCCCTGCAATTGTGGATATTGGTATAAACAGGGTAGGGGTTTTGAAGCCTGTCACTGATATCGTAGCCGGCAACAATTTTCAGATCTTCGCTTTCACCTGCAAGACGGGTGATTACCTGACCCATTTTACCGTTGCAGCCGCTCATTAATATGTTTATCATTTGCGATCACATCCTCATCTGGGAAAAGCATGATATGCATCGGAGTGCCATTCGAGATCCGAATTTCCCGAGAACCGTCAGTATTATACATAACCTTCGGCTTGGGAGGAGTCTTTTCAGCACTCCCTGCATTAAACGCTTTTCAATGTTGTTATATAAATAGTATTGAATAATTTAACCGATTAATCCATAATTCTGCATAGCTTTTTTGAGAACTTCCAGGTTCTTGTCACTCATATCCACGAGAGGCATCCGGCATCCGCCGACATTCATACCCATCAGGTTCATCGCAGCTTTCACAGGGATCGGGCTCACATCGATAAATAGAGCCTTGATAAGGTCCAGGGTTGCGAGCTGAAGCTTTCTGCTTCCTTCCAAATCACCATTGAGGAATTTCGCAACCAGGTCATGGGTATCCTTCGGGATGATGTTGGCCATGACTGAGATGACACCTTTCCCGCCTAACGCCAGAAGAGGAAGAACCTGATCGTCATTTCCGGAATAAATCGTCAAATCATCGCCGCATAAGTTGATAATATCTCCAACCTGTGCCAGATTGCACTCTTTTACTGCAGCAATGTTTTCTATCTCGGAAAGAGCCTTTAGTGTTTCCGGATTGATATTGAGGTTGGTTCTGGAAGGAACATTGTATAAAATCACTGGAATCTTGATGCTGTTGGCAATGACTCTAAAATGTTCATACAAACCCCTCTGGGATGTCTTGTTATAGTAGGGTGTAACGCTTAAAATGGCGTCAGCACCAACTTCTTCAGCATATTGGCTTAGCTCTATGGCATGACGTGTATCGTTGCTGCCTGTACCAGCGATTACAGGAATCCTCTTGTTGACTTTATCTACTGCAAATTTGATTGCAGCCTTGTGTTCTTCATCCGGCATGGTGGACGCTTCACCGGTGGTGCCGCAGATGATCAGGGAATCAGTACCTTCCTTGATTTGAAACTCAATGAGTTCTTCAAGCTTTTTATAATCGATGCCGTCTTCCGTGAAAGGTGTAACAATTGCAACTCCGGAGCCCGTAAAAATAGGTTTTTTCATGTATTACCATCCTTTCTAGATGGGGAACAAACCCTCTAAGCCGAGGTATCTATATTAAAAGAGGGAATGTTCCCGGTATATGTTTATCCCAAATAGCCTTCCGCCTTGAGAAGTTCTGCCATAAGGACACCGCCGCCGGCTGCGCCGCGGATGGTGTTGTGTGAAAGACATACAAACTTGTAATCGAAGATGGAGTCTTCGCGCAATCTTCCGACAGCGATTCCCATCCCGTTTTCAACATCTCTGTCAAGCTTGGTTTGCGGCCTGTCTGCCTGGTCAAAATAGGTGAGGAACTGAGCGGGTGCGCTTGGGAGCTTTAACTCTTGTGCCTTTCCTTTAAATTCTTTCCAGCAGTTCAGGATTTCATCCTTGGAAGGTTTGTTCTTGAAGGACACAAATACTGCTGCCATATGTCCGTCTGAAGCAGGAACTCTATAGCATTGGGCAGTGATCGCAGGGCCAGCAGCATTGATAATCTTGTTTCCTTCAACTTTACCCCAGATTTTTAAAGGCTCTTTTTCGCTCTTTTCTTCTTCACCGCCGATATAAGGAATCACGTTGTCGATGATTTCCGGCCATTCACTGAAAACTTTTCCGGCTCCGGAAATCGCCTGGTAAGTACATGCAAGAATTTTTTCAGGTCCAAAGCCCATCAACGCGTGAATCGGAGGAACATAACTCTGAAGGGAGCAGTTGGATTTAACGGTAATAAACCCTTTCTTTGTTCCAAGACGTTGCTTCTGTTTTTCAATAACAGCGACATGGTCTGCGTTGATTTCCGGAATAATCATGGGGACATCTTCAGTCCACCTGTGGGCTGAGTTGTTGGAAACTACAGGAATTTCAGCCTTGGCATATCTTTCTTCCAGTTCTTTTATTTCTTCTTTTTTCATATCAACGGCTGAAAAGACCATATCGACTTCATCAGCAACCTTGGAAATGTCCATAACATTTCTAACCATGATGTTTTTTACGCCTTCCGGCATGGGAAGACCAATCTTCCAACGACCTTCAACAGCTTCTGCATAGGTTCTTCCTGCAGATCTCTCACTGGCTGCGATGGATACAACTTCAAACCAGGGATGGTTATCCAACAGGGAGATAAATCTCTGACCTACCATACCTGTACCGCCTAAAATACCTACCTTCAATTTTTTATCCATTGTACTGACCTCCTATTAAAATGAAATTTTGCAGCGTTTTCTATGGAACCCGCAACACCAATGTTATAGCGGGTGTAACAACAAGCTCCTCATTGATTTCAGTTGCCAATCATGAAGTTGATCGCTGCAGTCCGATAGTTTATACCGGATAATCAAACTCCTGAAAACGCGCCGGTTATGAGCATGAATATATTAAAAAAGCTGGTATTCTTATCGAGTACCAGCAGTTCTTTTGAAATCACGGCCAAATGCAATCTGCAGAGGACGTAAGAACCGATAGCGCTCCATCAAAACAATTGATGACAGTTGTAAAGCTGTTAACTGTACAACCAGGATATATTTCAATGGGGAAAGACATCCTTCGGCATTTTACCCTTTCTATCTACTTCGTTAAATCCCATCATTTTCTGTAGATATACTTATGTAAAACGCACCTCTACCGTTTTTCTCTATTATATTTTTATTTATGATAACATTCAAAACCTTACGTGTCAAACATTTTATTTATCATGAGTAATGCAAAAAGCATTTGATCCTCTTAACGATCCAAGACACAGACCCGCCGGTAGAACACTACCCTAGTAAGATGTTCGGCTTTGTATCTATAGTATATGATGGCGTATGACGAAATTGTTACTAAAATTGTAAAATGCCTTTAAAGGCTGCTTGGATTCTTACAAGAATATTAAATTTGTTGAACAGCGCAGGAAAACAGGGCTTTTTGTCGAATAAATATAAGAGAAAAACAACGAAATGTACAAAGGATAAAATGGGAGGAAACCATGAGGGTTGTTAGAAAAAAGGGGTCAATTTTGGTACTTGGACTGTTGCTGTCAATACTGGTGGGTATGCAAGGGGCCTATGCAGCGATTCAGATGCCGGAAAAGGTAAGAATCGGACTATTCTATGAAAACACGGCTGTAAGTGTACTGAGCGTCAGTGCAGTCAAAGGTATGCAGCTTGGATTTGTGAAGGATAACAATTTTAGCCTGATCGCTGAAGAAAACTCAACGAACAGTATTGTTATAAGGAAAGATGCGTATTATACCAAAAATGGAACCACCTATACGG
>JAOAAU010000018.1 GCA_026418695.1 Clostridia bacterium | reverse complement strand
GACCGTTTCCTGAAACGCTGCAGAATGTCTGGGGACGTATCTATTCCGAATGGTTCCCAGCCTCAGGCTATGAACAGGCAGAAGGACCGGAAATCTTACGGAATGAGCATAAGGATGTCACTTCACCCTGTTTCAAAAGTGAAATATGGATACCTGTTAAGAAAAGGAAATAATCATTTGAACATCCTTCTACAAGTTATATTCAAGGAGCTGCTACAATAGCGGCTTCTTTTTGTGGGAACCAATTTCTCGATTGAAAGAACTTACAAAATACAAAATAAATGTATAAATGTGGAGGGAATATAATATTTTTGTAGAATTCTACTTTATATATCATTCAGGGAGGTTATAAATATGCCTTGGTGCCCCAACTGCCATGCAGAGTATAGAGAAGGCTTTAAAAAGTGCAACGATTGTGAAGTCGAGCTGGTGGATGAACCGAATATTGAAGAGGAAGAATCAATTGAACTGGATACGGAAGCATTTCTGACATCAGTCAGCGATAACATCAATGCAGACATGATTGAGGCGAAGCTGAATGATAACGGCATCCCTGTGTTGAAAAAGTACAAGGAGTCCGGAGGGTACCTCAATATCTATATGGGAGCAACCTCGTATGGTGTAGAATTATATGTGCCTTCAAGGTTGTTGGAGAAGGCAAAGGAACTCCTATCAACAGAGGGGGCCATTGAGGAGAATGAACCCTTTGAGCTGAAAGAAGATACAGAAGATGCAGAGATGAAGGATACTGAACGGATCTATCAAAAGAAGAGGCAATTCAGGGCGTGGATCATCCTTCTGGTGTTTACACCCGGACTTATTTGGATGATATACGCGCTTATAATGATACTTTTAGAGAAGTTCATCCTTAAGTAAAACCTAGGGAAGTTTCATAAAAAGCCTGGAGTAATTGAGGATAAAATAGAAATCCGTGAATACTTAAGTATGGTTTTACTGTTTGATCATGATATCGTGGATGGAGCAGAGGTAACACGTTTTATTGGCAGGCTGACGGAATTAATAGAAAATGCGTATGGTTTATCCATGGACGAATGTTTGGCAAAAGAATAAAATAAAAGGGAAATAATAACTTTTAAAGTTTTAAAGTTTATAAAGGATTGTGAGGTTATTGGCGATGGAGAATCTTTCTTATTCAAATGATTTGGGAGAGCCTAACTATGTGCCCCCAATATTGGCGGGCCGGGGGGAGCGGTTTCTTGCAAAGCTGATTGATAGTGCAATCATCTTAGGGATCGGGTTTGCATCTGTTCTTGTCGGCTCGGCAGTAGACCGGGAAGGGATGGCCATGCTTGCGATGTTAAGCGCAGGGTTGCTGGCGCTATTGGGATACCAGGCATATCTCCTGTCCGCCAGGGGGCAAACCATAGGGAAGATGGTAATGAAAATTAAGATTATTAAAACGGATACCGGAGAAAATGGGGGCTTCCTATACAACTTTCTTCTTCGGAGTGTTGTAAATTATTTGATAGCATCTGTAGTTCCTTTTTACGGGCTGGTGGATACATTAATGATTTTCTCAGAGGATAAACGTTGTATCCATGACAGGCTTGCGGGAACAAAGGTCGTAGTAGCATTCTAGATAAGGATTTTGGGGGAAGAGATGATTTTTAAATCACTCGGTATTTTATTGGGTATTTTGCCTGTTTATGCATTGTGGCAGCCTGCTCGGTGAATGCCGGCAGTCTAAATAATGCAACAAGTAATAATCAGGATATAGAAAGTAGTGATTTCTTTGAACCGCTTTTAAAAACTGTAGAAAAAGCAGCAGAGAATGAATTTAGCACACCGGAAGCAGCAGCGGATTACTTCTTTGAATAGGTCAAAAGACAGGATCTAAAGGGTGCAACAAGAGTTTTCCCTATTATTGAAATGGCTGCAAAAAGCAACTTTGAGTCTTATGCAAAACGGCTTGGGGTAATCAATACAGCAATTCTGCCGCTGCCGAATAATCCACTACATAACGAATACCTTGCTTTAACATCAAACCTAAAAGTATTTGATACTGCTACCTTAATACTTTTACTTGATAAAAAGTATTATCATGGACAGATGATTGAGCTAGACAGGAATAATCAAGAGGCTGAAGTTGCAAACTGGACAAAGAAACTAAATCCAAAAAGATTAGAAAAAATGAAAGTCGTAGATAAAAAGATCAATAAAATATGGAATGAAAGGTCAAACGCCGACCCGGCATTTAAAGATCTAAATGTGAAAGATGCATGAGATGCTATATGTGAAGCTGAGGTTGAAGGAGAGAAAAAATCAATTAAGTTAATGATGGAGCAATATGGATCGAATTGGAAGATTGTTTTTGCCACTACACCTTTCTAGAACATAAATAGAGAAAATTGAAATACCGGATAAACCCTTAACGGATGAGAAAAAGGGCAAGCTTGGATACTCCCTATGGATTGTGACAAGATGAATATCAAATTGCAACAGCGCATCATCCGCTTTTGAAATGATTTATGTAAAAAGAAAAACTCGGAAAGTACGGAAATTAGATGAGATAATTCAAAAACCTGATTTTTTCAATATCCCCCGAGAAAGGCAGAAAATAAAGAGGCTAGCCTTTTAGCAGCTATGAAACACAGAGGTGATTTCCGCCGGATCTGATACCAGGCTGCCATAAACAGAGAGTCTGATCATTTTCGCCAACCCCTCTGAGGATAAAGCGATCTTATGTCTGGGCGGCACAAGGACGGGGCTTCCTTCATCAAAGAAGGAGCAGCCGTCCAAACTGGTTTGTATTTGTACCATGATCTTTTCAACCGGACTTTTATTTTCCACATAAAAGCTTGTAATGCCTTTAAAATTAATAATTACGGGTTTTGAAAACGTTCCGTTCTCTGAAGGAAGGATCTTTTCATGACGGACTTTTATTTTATCTTTTTTAACCTTGCTTTCTTTGCCTTGAATGAATAAATAAGGTCTGGATTGAATATTCTTTGAGTTTGCACCGTCAACGCGGATAATGCCAGGGCCTTCCAAACTCAGAAGAAGCCCGAAAAATGAAGAGCCGGTTTCCTTAGGATTTGAAGTTAATGTGGAAATATCAATTTCTAGATAATGATTTATTCTGTCCGGATGAATATCAAACCGAACATGTTTTGCTGCACTATAAAAAAAGTCATAATAAGAGATCGTACCTTGATCCAGTTTGTTCCATAGAGGGAAAATCATCAGACTGCATGGCGGATCACTCAGCTTGGAAAGGTACAAAAAGAGGTGCGTTTTTATATATGCACCTGACTGCATCACAGGCTTGTCAAATTGAATCAGGCTTTGATAGGTGTTTTTTCCTGCCTTGCCAATAAGAAGGGGTTCAGTATTTTTATATGGATGTGTTGGTTGTGCCGAGTTCACAACAAAGTTGTTCGTCGGATATATTTTTATTCCTTCTATCATACAGCGGTCCTCCAAAGCATGCCATCAGTCAGGACAAGCTTTTAAGCTATCCGATGAGGTTCTCTGACAGCACTCTTCAAGGAACCTCACCGGGATAGCTGAAACACTATTTCCTCTTTTTCATATAGTGGATTAATTTCATAAGAATCTAAAATTAAACAAAGTTGAAATCAGAATTCATGCATCTGTATTCCGGTTATTGTCTCGTATAGGCCTGTACAGCCACAGTTTCACCGGTAACAAAACCAACTCCCGAAATAAGCAGCCGGACATAACTGAGTGGAATATTGGCGCTGATTTCTGTCGGAACACCTTGCACCAAAGTGATCGGGGAGGCAACGTTGGCATAAGCGGTATTGTCATTACTGCATTGCAGCTGGACGGTACATGTCTTTGAATGCGTATTGGTAACAATATACGTTGTCCCGTTTACATTTCCTACAGAAATCCCGGTGGTTGCTGCACCATCTTCGGTTGGGAGAATGTTTTCTGTTGTCTGTGCAGTAATGGTATAAACCGGAGCATAATTTACGTCATAGCTGATTTCAAGATAAGGAATGATGCTCAAGTCGCTGTTATTCCTGCTATACATACCGATAATGGCTGCATCTGTTGCCGGTCCGGAAATCTCGAGTCCATAGTTGGCATTGGCGCCTTCATACCATTCAGTGACTGTATTTGTCAAGGTAGCGGATACAAAACTTCCAACGTCAGCGGTAGCAATGGAAAGAGAGCTTGTATCACCGGCAGATAATGCTGCTGTGGTGACAGTGGTACTATAGGTGACGGTGCTTTCAATAAAGTCTCTGGTAGTTATTCTTCGGATCGTCACTGAATCAGGGCCGGTTGTATTGTCTTTCCGGTAGACGAAAAGCTTCAATGAAGCGGTGATATTTTGGGCACCAGCGGGTATTTTCGATAAATCGAACTTGATATAAAACTTATACTGGTGAGTACCATCAACCTGTCCGGTAAAGAGGGAAGAGCTTTCGCCGAAGTTTTTTGATGAACTTCCCTGCGATACATAAGCATCGCTCAATGGAGTTAGTGTTAAGCGTGCCATAAAGGTTACCTCCTATAATGGAATTTTCACTATATATTATGTAAACCATCAATAATTTGTGATAGTTTTGTGGGGCTTTTTGAAAAGATGAACTTAAGAGGCAATTTAAGATTGGCTACTCACTAGTGATTTCACTATGGATCAGGGGTGAAGAGATAGTTTCTGAAACGGTGAAGCCAATAGTGCATAACGCTGGCAGACAGAATGTATATCTAACTTAGGGACCGTATTGACTTGTGCCGGTAGTATCATTTATTATTCTCATTAAAAAGTATTGTTAAGGCGGGAACGGATTGAATCATAATGTCGCTTGGTATATAGAAAAGCAGGCTGAAGGATTCATTTGCTAAATGATTAAAATAGGTTATAATTCTATATTGCAGAGAAAAAATGCCAACACTTGTGACCAACATGTCACTTGAATATGGAGGACTATTTTGCCAAGTACAATTCTGTTAATCGTTATATATATTGCCTTTATATCCCTGGGACTGCCGGACAGCTTGCTGGGGACGGCATGGCCCTCGATGAGGTCGACACTGAAGCTTCCATTGGAAGCAGCCGGAATATTTATCAGCATCACTACCCTGAGTACGGCAATCTCCAGCTTTGTAAGCGGACATGTCATTAGCCGGTTGGGGACCGGGAAAGTAACTTTCATTAGTTGTGTCCTTACGGGTTCGATGCTGTTGGGTTACTCCCTGGCGCCATCCTATCTATGGCTCTTAATTCTCACGATCCCCCTAGGGTTTGGCGCGGGGGCCGTGGATACGGGACTGAATAATTATGTTGCCAAATATTTTTCCTCACGCCATATGAGTTGGCTCCATTGTTTCTGGGGAGTAGGGGCTTCTCTTGGCCCGAGTATCATGACCCTTGCAATTACACAGGCAAACAGCTGGCGTATCGGATACCGGGTGATTGGGTTCATCCAATTGTCATTATCAGTAATCCTGCTGATTACTCTTCCTTTATGGAAGGAAAAGGAGACTCACCAGGAACACACAGAGCAAACAAAAAATGTGCACGGAAATGTTCTGAAAAATATGGGCGTTTGGCTTTCGATTATTGCCTTCCCCTTATATATCGGAATTGAAGCGGGCACGGGTGTATGGCTGGGAAGTCTGCTGGTTGAAGGACGTGGCATCGATCAGGTGACGGCGGGTTTATGGATTTCTCTTTTTTATGTTAGCATAACTGTGGGACGTTTCCTTTCCGGCCTCATCACAGATAAGTTTTCTAACCGCCAGATGATCCGGGGAGGGCTGATTATTGCAATTGCGGGCGCTGCTTTGCTTACGCTTCCTGTAAAGGCTTTAATACTGCCCGGAATAGTTCTTATAGGTCTTGGATGCGCTCCGGTATTCCCCTGTATGATTCACGAAACACCCCGACGCTTTGGCAATGCCCAGTCTGAGATCATCACGGGATATCAGGTAGGGATGGCCTACTTAAGCGGTGTAGCGATTATTCCACTTGTCGGTCTGTTGGCGGGACGTGTATCCCTGGAAACTATACCGGCTTGTGTGCTAGTGTTTGCTGTTCTTACCCTGATTGGCACGGAACGGCTCAATAAAATAACATAATTTGGAGAGCTTAATTACAAAAGATCCATCTGTTATTTAACAAAACCCTAAAATTTGAAGTAATGCTTGGAAAAAATATTTCTGAATGAGGAATATGGATACAAAGACAAAATTTAAGGAAAATATCTTTAAAATGGCTATATTTCAGACAAAATGGCGTTAATTCTTTTATGAAAAAAATAATATAATAATAAAATAGCGCTTAAATAGGTAAACTACAGGAGTGATCATTCTGCTTTTGTAGTTATTTTTATCCTATTCCCTATTGAGGAGAAATAACTTTATGTTTAAGGAAATAAAGAGGTTACTCATCGGCAGACCATTAAAAAACGAAGCAATCCACGGAGAGAAGTTCGGAGTTTTATGGGGTCTCCCGATACTTTCAAGCGATGCAATATCGTCTGTTGCATATGCTGGACAAGAAATCCTGATTGTTCTGCTGCCGGCAATTGGTATGCTGGCCTTCAAACAGCTTACGTATATATCTGCGGCGATTATCGTTCTGCTGGCCATTTTGACACTTTCGTACAGACAGACGATAGACAGCTATCCCAATGGCGGAGGGGCATTTATAGTTGCAAAAGAAAATATTGGGTCTATAGCAGGTGTTGTTGCCGGCTCGGCTCTCAGTATCAGTTATATACTTACTGTTTCAGTAAGTATTGCGTCCGGAGTGGACCAGATCGTATCTGCATTTACTCAGTTGGAGCACTACAGGGTTCTTTTATGTATACTCATTATACTCCTCATGACGATAGGAAATTTGAGAGGGGTCAGGGAGTCTGCTGCAATTTTCAGCCTTCCGACCTACTTTTTCATTATATCTATTTTGTTTATGCTGGTGATGGGGGTCATCAAAGTTTTTAACGGTTATCAGCCAGAACCGTTAAATATTGCCCAGGACACCTTGCAGCCGTTAACCTTGTTTCTGATTCTGCAGGCCTTCACCAATGGGTGTGCGGCACTTACCGGCGTCGAAGCGGTAAGCAATGCGGTCCCGAATTTCAGGGAACCTTCAACCAAAAATGCAAAAACTGTGCTAGTCCTACTATCTACACTGGTTCTGATAGTATTTGGAGGGACTTCGATTATTGCCAACTACTATCCGACCGATCCTGAAAAAGGGGCGATGCTGGTACAGATCTCTAATATGATTTTTGGGAGAACGTTTCCTTTCTATATCATTACGGCATTATCCTTTGTTATTTTGGTGCTGGCTGCCAATACAGCCTACTTTGGATTCCCGAACCTCATATCGGTTATGGCCAAGGAGGGGTATGTCCCAAGGCAATTAAACATGCGAGGAGACAGGCTTAGCTATTCCAATGGAATCATTTTGCTTTCAGGAATTGCGATACTCTTGATCATTGCATTTAATGCAAATATTACATCCTTAATAGGACTTTATGCCATTGGTGTTTTTATTTCCTTTACTCTTTCTCAAGCAGGAATGCTGTTGAAATGGTTGAATCAAAAGGGAGAAAATTGGATTGTAAAGGCTTCGATCAACGGCTTCGGTGCACTTGTCACATTTGGAGTAGTAATCGTTATTGCTATTACCAAGTTTGCGCAGGGAACATGGATTGTCGTCATTGTGATCCCTATTCTAGTTTTCATGATGCAGAAAGTGAAAAAACACTATATTGCAGTATCAAAACAGCTCAGAATAAAGCCGGAAGAGCTCCAGTCAATTCAGGTAGAAAGAGATACTTACAGGAACCGTGTCATTGTCCCTATTGAGAGTATCAATAAATCAAGCATCAGAGCCTTAAGATATGCAAAAACCATCTCGGATAATGTGGTTGCTTTTAGTGTATCCATCGATGAAGAGAATGCAAATAAGCTGAGAGAGCGCTATAACATGATCAATACCGATATCCCTTTGATCATCAAATATTCGCCGTTCAGAAAGGTGGTAGAACCGCTTTTAAAGTTTATTGAATCCGCTGAATATGATTATAACAAGGGAGACATGATTACGGTGATCCTGCCGCAGTTTTCCGTAAGATCATGGTGGCACAGGGTTCTTCACAACCAGACCAGGGTTTTTATCGAAAGAGAGCTTCTTAAACATAAACATATTGTTGTTGCAGTGATGCCTTTACAGTTGAAAGATGATGATTATGTTCTGAAACATCCGAAGTATCAGGACCGTTAATAGCTTTAGTAGAGAGAATTGGCGATAATCAGGGGAGGATAAAATGAAGTACTTTGTAGGGGTTGAAATCGGGGTAACTCAAATCAGCGTGGGTATTGTTGATAAATATGGAAGACTTATTAATAAAGATATCAGAGCAAATTCCAATGTTCGGCACTATACGGAGATCATCAAAAATGCGGTGGACATGACGGAAGTGTTGTTGGACAAGGAAGGAATCGATATCAAGAATGTAAAATGCATCGGTGTTGGCTGTCCGGGGATACCAAACGACAAGGATGGTGTTCTTGTAAGAAATTACACCTTGAATTTCCAAAACATTCCGATCAGAGCTGAATTCCAGAAATATTTTAAACTGCCGGTATACGTGGACAATGATGCGAACTGTGCAGCCTTGGCAGAAAGCGTTGCAGGGGCGGCAGAAGATATCGATTATTCGGTTACAGTTAGAATTGGAACAGGAATCGGCGGTGGAATCATCATCCACAATAAAATCTATACCGGCTTCAATTTTGCAGGTGCGGAGCTTGGACATATGGTGATTTCCATGGGCGGGGAGAAGTGTACCTGCGGAAGAAAAGGCTGTTGGGAGGCCTATGCGGCTGTTCCTGCTTTGATCAAACAAACCAGGGATGCAGCTGTCCAAAATCCTCAATCGCTCATTCATAAAATAACGGACGGCGACTTAACAAAGATCAATGAATTTACAGCTTATGAAGCCCAGAAGCAAGGAGATCCTGGCGGTAAGGAGGTCTTTGACCGGTATCTGGAATACCTGGCTGAGGGTATCACCAATCTCATCAACATTCTGATGCCTGAAGCAATTATCATCGGAGGCCAGATCAGCAAACTGGGAGAAGGACTTCTTCAACCTTTAAGAAAGCTTGTTGCTGAAAGAGTGTATGCGAAGGAAGTAAGCCAGCCGGAGTTCAAAACAGCGGAAATCGGTAGTTCAGCAGTGATGATCGGTGCTGCGATGCTTGGTCTCTATAAAGACAGATAAGCAAACATAATCTGGGAACATCAATGGATGATGGATGATTAATGCATATATCATCCATTTTATATTTCAATTTTTTCTGGAGTTATGATAAACTAAACAGAAAGAATGAAGTCTTTGAAAAAGATTTTTAATAAAGACTTTGATGAAATGCTTCAGACGGAAATTGGTTAGTAAGGTAGAGTTATAATTTCCTAAGCATTATTAAAAAGTGGAAACTTAATTTATGATAGATAAGGTGATCCTATGAACCATGGATTTGTGAGGGCAGCAGCGGCTGTACCTCAATTAAAAGTCGCTGAATGCGAATATAACTCAGACAATATTATCCATCTGATAAACAAAGCGGAAAATCAGGGGATTCAATTTGTTGTTTTTCCTGAGCTTTCGATTACAGCCTATACCTGCGGAGACTTGTTCCATCAGCAGGCGCTGTTGAAAGAAGCGGAGAAGCAGCTGGAAAGAATTCTGGAGAGTACAAGAAAAACAGAAATTGTAGCCCTCATAGGACTGCCTGTGAGTGTAGACAACCAGCTGTTCAACTGTGCTGTTGCGATCCAAAAGGGGACCATCCTGGGAGTTGTTCCAAAGACCTATATTCCAGGTTATAGCGAATTTTACGAAGAACGCTGGTTTGCTTCTGCCAACAGAGCGGTCAGCCAAGAGATCAGGTTATGTGGACAGTTATGTCCCTTTGGGGCGGATGTCATTTTTGAAGCCAAAGATGGCAGTATATGCTTCGGTGTCGAAATATGTGAGGACCTTTGGGTTCCGATTCCACCCAGTGCATATCAGTCATTGGCAGGGGCGGTACTGCTTTTCAACCTGTCCGCCAGCAATGATATCATAGGGAAATATGAATATAGACGGGATATGCTGAGGCAGCAGTCTGCAAAATGTATTGCAGGATATGTTTATGCTTCTGCAGGGATCTGTGAATCAACTACGGATGTTGTATTTGGAGGCCATTCTCTTATAGCGGAATACGGCTCTATATTGAAGGAAACTGAAAGATTTACACAAGAGGAACAGCTCATTTTCTGTGAGATTGATATAGAAAAGCTCAAGAATGACCGAATGAAAAACACCAGCTTTATGGAGGGTGTACACAATAAGAAGTTCAGAAAAGTCGGATTTGATCTCAAAAATGTTAAAATAGAAAAGCTGGAAAGAGCTTATGATCCTCATCCTTTTGTGCCATCCAATCCTCAGACCAGGGACAGCCGCTGCAGAGAGATCTTTGCCATACAGACCGCCGGTCTGGCAAAGAGGATGAGACATACCGGGATGAAATATGGGGTGATCGGAATTTCCGGGGGACTGGACTCAACCCTGGCCCTTTTGGTTATGGAAAAAACCTTTGATATTCTGGGAATTCCCAGAGAAAATATCATTGCCGTTACCATGCCTGGTTTCGGTACTACAGATATCACCTATACGAATGCTATACAGTTGATGAAGTCCATCGGTGCGACCATCCGGGAAGTGGATATCAAACCTGCGTGCTTGCAGCACTTTAAGGATATCGGGCATGATGCAGATATCCATGATGTGACCTATGAAAATGTTCAGGCCAGAGAACGGACCCAAGTTCTGATGGATGTAGCTAACAAAATCGGAGGACTTGTCATTGGAACAGGAGATCTCTCCGAACTTGCCCTGGGCTGGTGCACGTATAATGGGGACCATATGTCCATGTACGCGGTCAACTGCGCCATACCGAAGACCCTGGTGAAATTCCTGGTGCAATGGGTAGCGGATAATATCGTTGAAGCGGACACAAAGGATGTCCTTTACAGAATTTTAGATACTCCGATCAGTCCGGAACTGCTGCCTCCGAGCAAGGATGGAGAAATCAAGCAGAAAACGGAGGATATTATCGGTCCTTATGAACTTCATGATTTCTTCCTGTATCATATGGTAAGGTACGGAGCTGCTCCGGAAAAAATACTTTTCCTCGCAAAACAGGTTTTCCATGGAGAATATGAGGAAGAAACCATAAAAAAATGGCTTAAAGTGTTTATTCGGAGATTTTTTGGTCAGCAGTTTAAGCGTTCATGTTTGCCGGATGGCCCAAAGGTTGGAACAATCAGTCTTTCTCCGAGAGGAGATTGGAGAATGCCGAGTGATGCTGAATCGAGGAGCTGGCTGAAACAATTGGAATAGAAAAGAGGTTTTCAGCCAACTCTTTTCAGTTTTGTATTGAGGAAGTTGATATCATCGTAGGGAGAAACTTCACCATGAATGGAGCTGCTGGAATTTTTTCTAACGGGTTTCATCCAATGAAGTACCAGTAGCATGCCCAAGGAACCAACGATGATACCTGCTGCAAAAGATAAAAATACCATTACACTCACCGCTTTCTCATTTGTATTTTCTGCAAATATTCAATATATTTACAGAAATGTTAGACGACGTATGTTTATCATCCTTGAATATTTTACCATAGAGTGAAAATTGAATCAACAAATTGTGACAAAAATATAACGAAAAATAAATACAAAATTCGACACGGATTTCATATAATTGGCAGAAGATTTCTCTTGACTTTTTGCCCATTCTGCCTTAAAATATCAAATGTGCCTTTGAGAAGATTAAGTTTTTGGTGGGTGTAGTTCAGCGGTTAGAGCGTCAGATTGTGGTTCTGAATGTCGTGGGTTCGAATCCCATCTCCCACCCCAGAAAAAAAGAGAAGCAAAGTTAACTTTGCTTCTCTTTTTCATTTATATCCTTGCTGTTATTAGATGCGATAAAGAAGGGCACGGTAATGTTAACATTTCAGACGATTTAAGTTTGCCAATGCCATATAAGCTTATCTGAGCTGGAGTTTCTTTTCAACATCATATACAAGATATCAGTATATTGGAATAAACATATTAATATGCAACCAGGTATTTACATGTGGAAGAAAGCTTGATATAATTACATGTGCAAACGTGTGCAAAGGATGGTATAGATGGCAGTAACGATTAAAGATATCGCTAAAATTGCCGGTGTGAATCATTCAACAGTCTCGAGAAGCCTGAATGACAGCCCCTTGATCTCAGCGGAGACCAAGGAAAGAATCAAAAGGATCGCGGAAGAATTGGGCTTTGAGTTCAATTCCAATGCACGGGGACTGAGTACGAAAAAGACGGGAACTATTGGCCTGGTATATCCTGAAGGCTTTGAGAACTTCAATACCAACCTGTTTTTTAGTTCCATCCAAAGACATGTGCGCCAAACCGTTGAAAGGGAAGACTATGATGTAATCGTAACTTTCCCGAAAAACAGGTATACCGGAGGAGACAATATTCAAAAACTGATCAGCCGAAAGAAAGTGGATGGGCTGATCATTGTGCATCCTGATATCGAAGACCAGGATTTGAAGTATTTGACCGATACGGGGATACCCTTTGTATTCCTGCATAAAAAGCCAGCATCCGATCTTGGAAAAAACATTGACTTTTACTGCACCGATCATTTCAAGGGCGGGTATCTGGCGGCAAAACACCTGCTGAATGCCGGAAGAAAGAGAATTCTATGCATCAGCTATGATATTGATGAGTTCCATATGAGAACGGAAGGTTATAAGAAAGCGCTGGAGGAGCAGCGGATTCCCTATGATGAAAAACTTGTTTTCTATGGGGATTGTTCCTTTGAATCTGCTTTTGAAGCAATAAACAACCATATGGATATAGTTAAGACGGTGGATGGAATCTTTGCACAGAGTGACTTGATGGCCTATGGAGCGATTGAGGCGCTGCGGAAGAACCATATTGAAGTGCCAGAGCATGTTGCTGTTGTTGGCTATGATGATATAGAACTCGGCGCACTTCTTTCACCAAAGCTGACTACGATTCATCAACCCCGGGAAGAACTCGTAGTTATGGCTTGCCAAAGACTTATAGAATTAATTCGTGAAGACCAAAAAGCAGGCGGTACGGAAAAGGTGCTGGAGCCTTTCCTGGTGATCAGGGAATCCTGCGGCTTGAAAAAATAAACAAATGAAAACCTATATTTTTTTAATATTAATGCACACGTGTGCGAGGATTAAGGAGGCAGAACAATGTTTAATTGGGTGAGTGAGGATACAGTAAGACAAAAGGCTTTGAATGGTATGACAGGATGTGATAAGGAAGGCAGCGAGGTGCTGATGAAATTCCAGCAGGGAAATCTTAGAATAAGAATGCTGGCACAGGATATTTTCAGGGTTACTTTTACATATAGGGACCAGTACTTGAACATCCCTTCCTTTGCTGTTGTGAGTGAGACCGGGGAAACTGATTTTTCTTTGGAGCAGAACCTTGAAAAGGTGATCATAAAAACAAAGGCATTGGAAATCTCAATAGCAAAGAAAAATGGCAGTATGATTGTTTCAGATGCTGCCGGCAAAGTAATTTCCAGGGACATGGACGCCGGTTTTAGCTGGTCCAAAGATACCATCCGCTGCAAGAAGGCCATGAAAAATGAAGACCATTTTTATGGTCTTGGAGAAAAGACCGGTTTTTTGGATAAGAAGGGGAGGAAATATTTGAACTGGAATACGGATGAAAGCCTGCATACCCCAAATAAAGATCCATTATATAAGACCATCCCGTTTTTGATTACCTTTAATGAAAACTACGCCTATGGCATATTTGTGGATAAGACCTGCAAAACCTGGTTCGATCTGGGGGAAGAAAGCAAAGAATACTTTACCTTTGAAGTGGATGACTTTGAAATGGACTATTATTTCATATTTGGTCCGGAAATAAAAAAGGTCATTCAGAGCTATACGGAGCTTACCGGAAGGATGGAACTGCCTCCGCTCTGGGCTCTGGGATATCAGCAGTGCAGATGGGGGTATTACCCGGAGGAGATGGTTAAAGACCTTGCAGATACTTTCAGAACAAAACAAATCCCCTGCGATGTGATTTACCTGGACATTGATTATATGGATGAATACAGGGTGTTTACCTGGAATGAAAACCGGTTCCCAAATCCGGAAAAGCTGATGGAAGATTTGCGGGCACAGGGCTTTAGGGTGGTAACCATTGTAGACCCCGGTGTAAAGAAGGATTCAGAGTATGATGTCTATTTGGAAGGGGTCAAAAAGGACCTTTTCTGCAAAACCGCTACAGGGGACGTATATCATGGCAAGGTGTGGCCTGGGGATGCGGCGTATCCTGACTTCACCAAGGAAGAGACCAGAAAGTGGTGGGGAGAAAAGCATCAAGCCCTGATAGGGAAAGGAATTTCAGGGATTTGGAATGACATGAATGAGCCCAGTGATTTTACCGGAGATGATCCTTTTGATCGGACCAAAGCAACGGTTCCCAATGATATTATCATGGAAAATGACGGACATCCGAGAACTTTCCGCAGATACCACAATGCTTATGGGTTTAATATGTGCAAAGCGACCTATGAAGGCTTTATAACCTTGAAACCAGAGGAAAGACCTTTTATGGTCACCCGATCAGCCTATGCGGGAATCCAGCGGTATTCCTCGGTCTGGACCGGAGATAACCACAGTTGGTGGGAGCATCTGGCATCTTCCATGCCTTTGCATATGAACATCGGTATGTCAGGGGTACCTTTTGTGGGCGGAGATGTGGGCGGTTTTCAGGAGAATGCCACACCTGAGCTGTTTGCAAGATGGATGCAGCTGGGGGTATTTACTCCTTTCTTGAGAGCTCACACAACCATAGGGCTGTCTCTTATACACA
>JAOAAU010000151.1 GCA_026418695.1 Clostridia bacterium | reverse complement strand
AGATGTGTATAAGAGACAGGATTTGTCCTTATCAACCCATATACGTATTGTATCCACAAATATTAACAATGCTATAAAGGGGATGTAACAAATTTGTAAACCAAGCGTTACTGTGGTAAAGTCATTTCTACAGAGGTTCCTTGTCCCTCTTTGCTTTCGATATGAATGGTTCCGCCGTGCTTTTCGATAATCTCCTTTGTGATGGCAAGGCCGAGACCATTGCCTCCCAGGTCCCGTGAACGCGCTTTATCTACACGGTAAAAAGGCTCAAATATGTTTTCAAGAAGATTTCGCGGAATACCGCAGCCGGTATCGCTGATTACCAAAGAGATCTGATGGGTGTATTCTGTGAGAACAACAGAAATCTTACCACCCTGAGAATACTTGATTGCATTGTCGAGCACATTGACCACAGCCTGTTTTATTCTTACAGGATCAATATTTATTTCTCCTGTATCAGGAAGCCGGATATCTAGCTCGATATTGAATTTTTGAGCTTTTAGAGACATTTGGCCGACGATGTCCCTCACAAGTTCTGTGAAATCCGTACTCCGCGGCTCAATTTCAAACTCGGACTTTTTAAGCATCGATAGATCGATAAGGTCATTCACTAGCCGAAGCAGGCGGTCACTGGCACTTTGCAGATGATGGAGAGAGGTGGTGAAGATCTCCTTGTGATCCCCTTTCTCCTTTAACAGGTCCACATACCCCAGGATTGTCGTAAGTGGTGTCTTCAGCTCGTGGGATACGTTGGTGACAAACTGCTTTTGTTTTTCCTGAAGAAGACGGAGTTCCGTGACATCGTTGAGAATTAGGACAACACCGTCATTTTGTAGTTCCTGCTTCAAGGGAGTGGCGCAAATCAAAATATTTCGATCACCATTGTCTATTTCCAGTATTACTCTGGATTGCTGCTGCCTTACCTTGTCGGCAAGCTTTATGATTTTTGAATCTATTCCCAGGTGTAGAATGGATTTTGCAACATGATTAATCAGCAGAATTTCGTTTTTACCGTCCAGCGCAACGACCCCTTCTCCCATACTTTCAAGCACTGAGTTCAGTTTTGATTTTTCCAGGGTGAGAAGGGTCATACGGTTTTCAATCTCGTTGGACATTTGATTAAAAGCCCTTGCCAGCTCTCCTGTTTCATCAGAAGAGGTGATGGCTATTTTTTCTTGAAATTTTCCTGCTGCTATTTTCAGGGCAGATTCCCGTAGTATGGTTATCGGCTTGGTAATTTTTACGGATAAATAGAGAGCAACAGCGACGATCACCACAAGACCAAGGAGGAAAGAAATCAAAAGATAAACTTGAATATTCCGGGTCATATTGTCGATCTCTTTTAAGGGGTAGATAAACATGACCGCTCCGATAACTTTTTGATAAACTACAGGAAAGCTAAAGTAGAGGTATCTGCTGCCCTCCGCGGTCCGGATTGCGTATGCGCGGTTTCCCTTGAATACCTCGTCCAGTTCCTTGTATTGAGGAATTGCAGTTTCTGAAGGATCGGAATCTGCAATCTTTTGACGGGCGGAAGAAAACACGGCAACCCGGATTCTGTATTCATTGGCCAGTTTTGTAGCAAATTCCTTACCTCTGGAAGTAAAAGCATTCTCCACATTGGCAGGATCTCCCCCCGAGAGTAAGCTTTGACGAACGGAGATCACCGAGAGATCCGCTTGGTATTTTAGATTTTCAACAAGCATATTGGTATTGACTGCACTGAGCCTATCAATGACGATAAAGGAAATGACAGCAAAGGTGAGAAGCAGCACGGTCAGGTTTACGGCAATGATTTTATGCCTTAAGCTAAGTTTCATAGGGTACTTCCTTTATGAGTTACTTTTATGATTTACTTTGTTTAAAAGAAAATATGCTTTATCGTAACTTTACTCGGTAAGAATAAAGCTATGCATGTAACATGAATATGTAAACGCTGTTTTATTCGTTCTTTAATCTTTTGATCTTATAACCGACACCAAAAACAGTATGAATCATATCCATAGCAGGGTTATCACATTTCAGCTTTTTTCTTAGTCTTTGAATATGGACGTCGACGGTTCGAGTGTCACCGGCAAAATCATAGCCCCAAACCCTATCCAGGAGAACTTCTCTTGAGAATACCTGATCCAGGTTACTTAGCAGAAAATAGAGCAGGTCATACTCTTTGACGGAAAGGTCCAGTTCTGCTCCAGACAGCAACACCTGCCTCTTGTCAGGCTCCAAAGTAAGGGGGCCGTTTTCAAGAATCTTGGAAGGCGTGTTTTTGTCACTGGAAATTCTCCTGAAAAGCACCTTAACTCTAGCGATCAGCTCTCTGGGGTGAAAAGGCTTGGTGATGTAGTCATCAGCGCCCAACTCCAACCCCAAGACCTTGTCCACCAAATCGGATTTGGCCGTCAGCATAATGATGGGAATAGGTCTTTCAGCGGTCACCCTTTTGCATATTTCAAAGCCGTTGATCTCAGGCAGCATAACATCAAGGATCATAAGGTCGGGCTTAAAGGACTCTACTTTCTTCAAGGCGTCTCTTCCGTCAAAGGCAATGGCTACTTCATAGCCTTCCGATTCCAGGTTTATTTTTAGAAGGTCGCAAATGGGGGCCTCGTCATCTACGACCAGTATTTTTTGCTTCATAGGTACCTCCTGTATTTTTCTATCACTATTATACCATTTCACAACAATGCTGTTAATTTTCCTGGAGAAAATGCCGATATTATACAATAATATGCACAGTTCGACCCTGATCTGTAGGAAGAAATTACAAGTAGAAATAATCGCGTAGACCTACTAACATTAGGGAAATTGTATGATAAAATGTAAATATGGTTTACATAAGAAAAGGGGTTATCTTATGAGGTCACTGAAAAAGATTTTAGCTGTTTACATAGCCATTGCAGTACTTTTCACGTCTTTGCCCGGAATCCAGGGGCTTTTTTCACTTCGAGTGTTTGCTGCTGAGACCCTTACACTAAGTGTTGCACCTAAAAACGGAGGATTAAAGATTACCCCCACCAGTGTAACCTTGCTATGGAATAAACTAACCAGCCCAAGTGTAAAAGACTATATTATCGAATACCGGGACGCACAAGGAAATCTAGTGAACGGGTTAGCTTCTCCGATAGATCAAAGTACATTTACCGGTGAACATACAGTGACTGGATTACAGACCGACTTCATCTATAATTTTAAGGTTATCGCGCGGGATAGTCTAGGGGCGGAAATTACCAGTGCATCAATTAAAGCGATAACCGGTACCACGATGGAAGTAAGTAACGAACCTCAGACTGCAAATCAAAATGGTCTGGTAAAGGAAATTGGAAAATATCCGAGGCTTAAGTTTAAAATCACAAAGCCAAGCGAATATAACGGATCAGCGGTTGTTGTTAGCAATAATGCGGAGGTAGATTATGATATCGCCGTAAGTTTGGATCCCAATGTCATGTCGAGTACGCTTAAATCCTTACAGGTAAGGTATAGCACTGCCGGGGGACTCAATAAGTATATTGTTACAAGAAGCGATCTTGGAAAAGGACAGATTAGAAGCGTAGCCGGGGATGTTTATGATAATGCCGGGGCCATAGAGTTTTATTGTGATGGGGTAGATTCTGCCGAGAATGAAGCAATTATTGGGACCAACACCAATTACCCCGATCCTGATACAGTCAGTGATACGGGCTTTGATACAGACAATGTATCAGATTTCTCATCTTTAACGGCTTCGCAGGTAACCGGTGTCAACCTGAAGAATATTTATAGAAATCCTGATTTTACACCTGGAACAAAGCTTTATATGACAGTAAAGCCGTTTTTTAATGATGAAACAGTCAGTGGAAAGGTTTGGCGTGTATCTACGCAGATGAAATCAACCAATGAGGATCACAAAACCAATCCTTTTATTTACACGCCCATCCGCTTCAGCTTGTCCAAGGACAATACAGGCAATATTATTGCGACCATTTACAAAATTATCAAATATGATAATACTTCCTATAAGTATATTGTGCAGTATAACAATGACAAAAATGTTCCGCCGGATTTCACCGAATATGTTTCCAGTGTCGAGGTTACAGATAAATTTACACAGTCTACGGACAAAACCATCACAATCTTTATCGAGAATCCGGATAAGAATAACAAATTCAACTACAGGGTAAGAGCGCAGGCGCCGAATGAAGGAGAAATGGCATATTCACAGCCTTTGGATTTTATTGCCGCTCAGAGCTCGGCGCTGCCACCGCTGGCAGAAGAAGTACAGGTAATCAAACCTTTGACGCCGGTTTCAGGACAAGTTCAGGATAATATCTTTAATAGCGGACTTAAGAATATTCAATCTGCTAAAGTAAAGCTCCGATGGAAAGTAACAAACGCTCAGGATTATAAAAACAAAAACGGTACGGACCCTGTAGAGTTTCATTTCTATGTATCTGCTGTTCAGAAGGTGGAAACCAATGATACCAGGAAGGAACTGATCGACAGAATCTTTGGAGACCCTACACGATCCAAGGAATATAGTGTTGCGGATAGAGAAATATTAAGGGTTAATTTGAACAAATGTACTCTGAATGGGGACTATTTTGAATATGAAATCGACGGTACAAACCTATTCAAGTACTTTAAAGCAGATTCGACCGTTGAGGATTTGGATAATGATGATGATTATCCAACCTATCTTGTTCCGAATAAAATTTATTACGTAAAAATTAAATCATCTAAAGTTGTAGTGCAAGAGGATCTTACATCGACAACTTTGTTTTCCGATATTTCTATTCCTGTAAGCGTTACGATTCCTGTACCCGGGCAGGATACTGTAAGCTCACCCAAAAACTTTAAAGTACTGGATAACGACTTTGCTCCGGATAAAACAAACTTTATCAAGCTGGAGTGGGAAAAGGTAGTAGCAAATCTGGGAGATCTGCAAATTCAGGACGATATCTACTATGATCTTTATATGGGTTCTACTTTAGACGGGAATTATACGCTTATTGGATCCACTGAACCGGACCAGAACAAGACCATTCAGTTTTCCGGGCACCTCTCAGATTCGAGTACGGTAGTTAATGCTACCGTACCAGGGCTTCAACCGAATACCCTGTACTATTTCAAGGTAAAGACCAGGGTCATCGTTGATAAGACGAACGTCGCAGATCCAAAGGAATCTCTATTTTCGCAGATTCTTTCGGTTACCACCAAGAAAGGGGACATTCAGAAACCCGGGGATGAGATGAATAAACCAAGAGTACCGGATGATCTTAAAATATCAAAGGATACAAATGGCAATGAGATTCTTACCAGTAATTCTGTAAAGCTTGAATGGACAGAGCTGGAAACGGATGTTAAGTATACATTGATCCGAACTGCGTTAAAGATCGACGGTTCTGCGGATCTGACAACAATCGCAATAAATCCGGAGAATAAGCTGCTGAATTATTTTAACCCGCCAAAAGGCAGCAGTGATGCTGCCGGGGCTTTCACTTACGCACTGGATCCTGCGACACAAAAGATGAAATTTACATATACAGCAAGTGACCTTCTTCCTAATACAGTGTACTATTTCAGCTTAAGGGCTGAAAGGGATATTGGGCAGGCGCAGCCATTAATTTCTACATGGAAGACAATCCCTGTTACCACTTATCTGATTGAGACCCCTCAGAGCCTGGATGTAGTGCCTGGCCATGAAATTGGGATTTGGTGGAATGCAAACAGCATTTTTACTTCGGATGATTTTATTGTATATGCTAACGGGACTGCGGTTCCAAAGGGTGAAGTGTTTATTTCTGAAGACAGGATTGATAGTTCAAACAGTAAATTCTATGCGCGGGTGATGTCACTTAAGGCAGATACATCCTACACTTTCAGGGTTACCGGCTCAGCAAAAAATGCTTCCGGTACTACGATAAGTTTTTCAACGGATAATATTGACAGCAACAATACAAACTGCAAGGCTTCCATAACAACTAGAGAGCCAATGCATCAGCTCGAAGTGAAGTGGAAGGGAAGAGAAGGATACAAATTTGAGCTTGCCATCAAAGGAGAAAATGATGCAGATTACACGGCCCTTTCTGAGGGATCCGGCTTTACCATTACAAGTAAGGAAAAGCCGATAGACCTTATCGGACAGAGTTATATGATGTACTATGCTCGAATTCCCTCTTTGAAATCCAATACCAAATACTATATCAAGGTGAGAAGTATCAGCTTGAACCCTGACACCCAGCAGTATGACTACTCTAAGTATATCGGACCGGCATCTACTCGAACAGAATACAGTAAACCGGATTATGATGATCAGGAGCAGGAAAACAGGGAGAACGCAAATTACTTTGACCAGGTAAAAAAATTCAAGAATACACTTTATTGGATCATGGGGACGTCTTCCAGTACGTTCAAAGCTAAAGTTAGAAGGGATATGGCTGAAAACTATATCAAGAATAATTCACAGAATGTATTTGTTCTGGAATTGCTGGATACCGAAGGAAAGGACAGAACCCTAAGCGCTTTATATGTTCCGGTTGCAGTAATGGAACAACTGGCAGCAAGAAATACCAGCCTGGTTGTGAAAGTACCTGGAGCGGAGTATAACTTCAGACCCGGGATTATTGATTATGCAAACTCGGAAGAAATAGAGGAAGTAAAGGATCACAGCAGTGTAAAAGAAGCATATATTCATATTGAGATTAAAAAACACAGCAAGTCCAGTACCAGCGGACCTTCAGGAGCAACAGCCGTTTCAGATATCCATGAAGTAGAAATGGAAGCGGTTGGGATGGAACACTCGGATGCAGAGATAGAAAAAACCATTAAGGATAAGATTGATTATTATATTGAACAAGGATTACAGGACCTAAAGAATACTGGAGACAGTAGAAAAGATACTCCCCAAGAACTGCAGAGTGTAATTGAAGACATTGTACAAGATGTTGAAGAAAAGTACAGAGATTTCATTGAAGATTATATTGAAGGTGGGGGCAGCTACTCCTCCATCATCGAAGATACAGAGGACTTTAAAAGTTTCGCAATCCCTGTCAGCGTGAGAATGTCTGTTGACCCAAGTGTTAAGGGGGCAAAGACGGGCTATGCCTATACGAGCAGTTCATGGAACAAGGTTCCGTCTACACAGACCGCAGCAGGCAGTGCAGTGAGCTTTGATTTTATAAAGCCAGGTAAAGTAGCTGTATTCTGTGTGGATATTACCAGCTTGTATAATATTCCGTTTAATCACTGGGCAAAGAATGAGATTTCTTCTTTTGCGTCCAAGTACGATATCAGCGATGTATTTAATCAATACACCGGCTTTGATAATAACTTAAGCGTCTATAATACAATCCTGGTGCTTGAAAAGGTGCTCAACGGATCCAGCGGTGGCAGCAATCTTCAGGATAAAGCCAAAAAACTTGGATTGGACGGAATCATAACCTATGGCGCTCCCGGAAGGGGAGTGACCAGACAGGAAGCAGCGGCTTTGATAATCCGGGTTTATGAGCAAAAGGCAGGGATAAGCTTATCCAGCTTAAAGACAAGCAAGACCATTTTGATCAACGACAATGCAGATATCAAAAACAGTTACTTTAAATCCGTTGAATTATGTATAGATATGAAGATTTTAAGCCTTGATGAGAATAAAAACTTCAAACCAAGAGAGACCTGTTCGGGAGCACAGTTTATCGCAGCATTGACAAGGCTCTTAACAAAGCTTGGTGAACTTTGATGGTTGAAGGGAGACGTATATGAAGAAGTGTAACAGGCTTTGTGCCAGTCTATTACTAATGCTTTTCTTGGTTGAGCTTTTTGCCCCGGGTCTTGCGATGGCGGCGGATGCAGCGCTTCCGCCTGCACCCGTAAATATGGATGTTCATAAGACCGGCACTAAATATGACATTGTATATGATGCTGCCTATAATGGGTATTCCGTCACACTCAACTGGGGTGCGCCTACGGGTGCCCCGGACCCGCTGGACATACCGAATAACGGACAAATCGAAGACTCTTATTACGAAATATATACCTCGATCGACAACAAGAATTTTACTCTATATCCTGAAAGGGTTGGGAATGTAACAAGCTATACCGTTAAGGGACTGGAATCCGGTAGAGTCTATTATGCTTATGTTAAGGCAGTTCACATACATAAAGATGATGAAGGAAAAGAAGTTACGCATTCATCTCTACCATCCAATACGGTCATTTTTATGACAGATATTGATGTTGAGGTTACCTCTGCAGGAATTGATGCACTCCAGATAGAGTGGGATGATGTTTGGTTTGGAACAAAGAGAATCGGTTATGACATTTACATTTCAGGCAGCCCGGATTTTGCAGACCAGATCAAGTATATGGTAAGACAGGAACAGATCAGCAATTTTGGCCCTGTTTTTCCGCCTGCTTCGGGGGATCGGAGGCTAAAACTCACGGCAAAGGGCTCTACCTTCAATTTTGACGCCGGAAAGATCTATTATGTAAAAATCGTACCGGTCATCAACGATTCCAGGGTAAGGTGTAACCCTGAGTCAAAGACAATTCCCGGATATACACAGATTAGCGCAGCAATATATAAGAAGTCTGAAGACTGGTGGAAGATTGAATGGCTTCCTGTTACAAATTCATCCGGCGGTGGAACAGAAAAGATCAAATATACCATATATCGTGGACAGGCTGAAATCGACAACCCGGTACTGGTTCAAATATTTGAGACGACGGATACAAAATGCTATGTCAATACAGCCGGGGGGAAGTACTTTTTTCTCGTTGTTGCGGATATCAAGGATGGAAACGGAAACTCCATAATTGTCGATAAAAACGGATATGCGGGTGTAAAGTCTGCCAGACTTTACCCAAAAGAAGGTGAACAGCCCACAGAACCGCCAACTCCGGAAATTAAAGATATGATTCGAAGGTTCGAGCCGGACGGAGAAATACTCTATAAATACTCGACAACTTCGTATTCCAACGGGATCAATAAAACATTGCCGGCTACATTGACGCCTACCTCCGCAACCGTAGCATGGCTTACGCCTAAGACAGCGGACGGCAAGACCATCGACGAGGATGTAGTATATGATATTTGGCTGGAGACCAACTATGACAATCTATCGGAGGATAGGAGAAAGATTACGCTAAGTAACTTTGATGTTATTCCTGATTCAGGAACTCCGATTGCTTATAAACACAGTTTTGCAAATTTACGGCCGAACACTACCTATTATCTTAAGATTGTAGCAAGAAAAAGTTACATTATTGATTTAAAACCCGCAGAGTTAGTATCTGCTCCTTCTTATAAAGTCATCGTTACACCGACGGATGGAGAGATTAATCAACCTGTTGCGCCTGCGAGACCTCCGCTTCGTATAAAGAAAGTTCTGGACGAGAGCGGGAATGAGACTACAAAAGAAGACGTTGGTTCCAACTATGCCTGGATTCAGTGGGATAACCAATGGTATGAACATTGGAATGCAACAGATAAAAAGTGGGAAACAGTAACAAAGGCAGTCTATGATGCAAATAGCGGAGATTCGAATTATAGGTATAGTTATTTTGACAATCAAGTAACGTTTCGAGTAGGCAGTGCTCCGATCCAAGAACTTGTAGGTACGGATGGAAAGATTGATTATGAAAAAATCAGGAACCGGCAATATGTCGTTGTGTCGAATATACTTAGAACTGCAGACATTACAAAGCCACAAAACGAAAGGGTTCCAAATCTGAGGCCCAATTCCACTTATGTGGTTTGGCTGTGGGCGTATAGAGCCAATGGGGAACTATGGTCTGAGCCCTCCGATCCTGTAATTATAGTTACAAAGCCGGATTCCGGAGAGGATCCTGAAACTCCGGCAGTGCCTGCTCTCATCTATAGCAAGGCAGGAGATATCTATGTAGATTTGCAGTGGGTAACAAAGGATAATTATACTTATTACATTAAGTATTCTAAAGCGGATAATGCCAATAGTGCGACGAACAAGGTCACAATAACACCAAAGGATCTAGCAAAGACAAAGGTATATAGAATATCCAACCTGGAACAAAACACGGTTTATTACTTCTGGCTTCAGGCAGAATCGACGGGGGCAAATAACCAGAAGCGTACGTCTCAGTGGAGTGACACCTATATAGTTAAGACCCTTCCTTACATTCCTCCAGAGACGCCGAAAGGGTTTGGTATAAAAAATACTACCGATGCGGTTGGTAAGAACCATATTACTTATGAATGGATCAAAAATGATGGACTTACATATATCCTGGAAATTGGTTCAGACATTACTTATAAGGATGGAAAAGAATATCCTGGAATAAATGCAGGAGAATACAAAGTGGATGGTTTAAGATCCAATTACAGATATTGGGCAAGACTCTATGCCTATGATCCAGTAAAGAAACTTCGCTCGGAACCAACACAGAGTATTACAATTATGACCCCAAGAAGTAATGATGACTATGATTCCGACGTAGATACAGACAATGTGATTACCGGTCCCTTTGTGGAAGAAGATTATTCCAGCGGAACATGGACAGTAAAGGTAATCGGCGTCAATGCGGACCGGTTTATCGAGAAAATCAAGACAGATACGGTTTTAGACTATAAGTTTGATCTAACTAAAAAGCATTCCGGTGCAAAAAAGAGGGTAATTCTGGTATCTAACCGAGTATTTACCGCTTTATCTGAGCTTAAAGAAAATATTAATATAGATTCAGGGTTTAGTGTTTATACGATCCGACCTCATGTTATGGACAGCGATCAGGTGAAGCAGATTGCTTCAAAACCTGGAGAGGTTAATGTAGAGTTTACGATTGTACAACAAACAACCTCCTACGGGACTGGAGACTATACCATGAGTTATGAATCGTCTCCTTCGGATGTAGCAGTAAAAGTAATCAGCGGAACGCAGATGACCCCATTAAAGAACTTTAATAATCCGTTAAAGGTAGCTTTCCCATATACAAGTGAAAGTCTGTTTGCAGATGGGAAAGTGAATGGTTATGTGTTTGATGAGACAACCAACAAGTGGAATAAGCAGTTGGTATCCACTAAGTTTGATAAGCTATTAAATAAAGGATATGCTTCTTTTGATATGAAAGCACCTGGAAGTGCTGCACTGCTGAGAAAAGCAATCCTATCCTCCTCCTTCTATGATATTGGGGGGCATCCGGCTGAAAGTGCGATTACGGCGGTTTGTTCAAAGTTTGAACTGCCAAGTGTGGGCACTGGTTATTTCAAACCATATCAGACCATGACTATTGGAGATGCGTCCAAGTTGATGATGGATGTACTGGGGTACAAGTATGGGGAAAGCTTTGCGGAAAGCGCTGCTAAAACAGGATTTATCAGTGCGTCAGATATATCCGATACGGGTAAGGGATGTACAAGGAAGCAATTCCTTCTCATGCTGGACAAATTATATTCCATCAAGGCTGGAGAAAAAGCGGGTCAAAGGTATTTTACAGCTGCCGATAACCAGACCATCTCCAGAGGAGATGCAATGATTGAACTGTACTATACCTTAACCAACCTGGGTGAATTATAAATCAGGTATTAGGTAATGGGTTATGGGTAATAGGGAAAAAACAAAGATAATCGGTCTTGATAATTAAAAATTGTAACAGGTAACGTAGGGATGGGATGCTGGCTCACCCTTGCAGTAAATGATAAATGTGTGTACGGGCAGAAGATCCTGTCAAATACGTAGGGTCAGATATTGGCTGATCCTTGCAGTTGGTGGATGGTTGTAGGGGCGGACGCCTCTGTCCGCCCGGAAGATCAATTTACATAGGCATGATGCGAAATTGATAATACGCAAACAATCATCCTTCTCGCGAATTGAAGAAAGGAAGACGACAATGATGAAGAAAATAACAGCAATGATTTTTATACTGGTGCTAATTTTTGCATTGATGCCAAGGATGCCGGTTTTTGCACACGGTGCGGTTTTTGAGCAGAAAATGATTGGTGAAAACACGCTCCGAGTAACAGTAAAATGGAGTAGTCCCTCCGATGGAAGAGGCATTGCAATCCGGTCCTATGCGGTTGAAGGAGGAAAGACTCTTAGAATCGGGTATGAGGTTGTCAGTGGAAGAGCGAGTACGGATAGCAAGGACTTTGATACAAGGAATTTTTTGCCTCCCGTTCGAATTCTGCTGTTTAATACAGCCGATATGAATTCAACAGTATTTACCGATGTTAAGGATCATTTTGCGGAAGCTTACATACAAAACCTGCATGATGCAGGAATCGTTAACGGACGCCCGGACGGCTCCTTTGGACCCAACAATCCGGTTAGCAGGGCAGAGTTTATGACCATGATGGTCAAAGCACTAAAGCTTGAAGGATCTGCCGACAATCCAAAGGGTTATCGGGACATTGATGGCCACTGGGCGAAGAATACCTTATTGATTGCATCAAAAAACAATCTGATCTCCGGTTATCCGGATAAAACGATTAAACCGGATAATCCAATAACGCTAGCGGAAGTTAGCGCTGTTATTTCCCGGGCATTTAACTTTAAAACTGTGAATAATGGAGATTATTCCAAATTGAGAACGGGTGTGTGGTATACGCCTTATTTGAAAAAGATGTTTGATAGCGGTGTTCTGAGTGTCAATGATCCCTTATACCAGAATCAATTTGACGAAGAAGCAAAGCTCAGCAGAGGAAACTGTGCAATGATGATCAGCAGAGCGCTTTCAACGTATTAGTGTATTTTTTAATTCATTAAAGGAGGTGAGAATGCAGCGCATAAAAGTAGTTGAAAAAACCCTTTAAAAATCTTTTTTGAAGGTGCTTAGGAAAAAAGCCAAGTACAGAGAGTAGTAAAAAATATTGTATGTATATCCCAACTATAATGCGGCAATAATTTTACTGAACCCTGCGTGTTTAATGCCTAAAAACGCTTCCACCATGCAGGTTTTCCAGATCAGTAAGTTAAAAGAAAAGTATTTGTGCAGGTGTTGTAAAACAATAGTTTCACAAATAATATTTTCTAATAAAGAATATTGTCGTCCAAAAAAGGGGGATATACATGAAAAGACGAACCGGAATATGGATTGTTTCAGCGGTTAGCGTCATTATATTATTTTCACTCTACTATCTAAAAATTCACGGGCTTGCAGGTTTGCCAGAAACTACATTGCAGAAATCCTTCAGCTATTCCGGAGCGAAGGTTGTAAGCAGTGAAATTTACTTCTGGGCAGGAATCAAAGGCGAAAAGGATAATAAAAAAAGTCTTGAATTACTTTCAAGTGAGTTGCTGAATGAACTCGATGTTGTAAGAGATGATTCATTTACGGAAACAATATCCTCCAATGATATGAGTTTAAAAAAAGAAGCAGGTGGTTTAACTAGCGATCATAAAGTTGTAAACATTCAATTCCAAACGCAAAAAAAACAGGACAGCCAAAGTGAAAGCTATATCTCTCTAAAAGTAACGGAAGATTTGTCAAGCTCAGGACTTGACTCGATACGGGAAAAGGCACTAAAGGTCTTTCAAAAGAATAACATCGAGCCCCGGATCAATTCCTGCATTACAGGAACCTTTGAAGGGAAACTGGGGTATCACGAACTGAATGAAGTATGTGCGAAAGTTTTTAAGGAAGCTGAAGCAAAAAAGGTGGAAGGAATGAGGGATGATAAACTGATCAGTGTATCAGCCTATACTCCGGCTATCGAACATTTCATCAAGGTCAATGATAAAAAGGTAAATTTAAACCTGGCGATCCGGTATAATGCTTACGAGGATAAAACCTACATATGGCTAGCAACACCTGTTATTACAATAGAATACTGACCGGGTAATAGGTTATAGGTAATAAACAACAGGGGTAAAAAGAGAGATAAATCCCCACAACCCACGATCCATTACCTGTGCTGAAAGCGAACAAAAGATAAATACAGCAAATATACGAAAGGGAGATTCAAGTGTCCAAATATGTAATATCTGAGGGAACCCGGTTACGGGGGAAAGTAAGGGTAAGCGGTGCAAAAAACTCCGTTCTTCCAATCATTGCAGCATCATTATTAGCCGATGGACAAAGTGTAATTGAAGAGATTCCCTATTTGAATGACGTAAGGGTGATGTGTGAGTTGCTGAGGGCCTTCGGAGCGAGTGTAGAGGTTACTGACAACCAGGAAAAGCTACAAATCAATCCGGATCATGTTTTCAACACAACTGCGCCTTACGAGCTTGTAAGCAAGATGAGAGCTTCCTTTCTGGTGATGGGACCCTTGCTTGCCAAGACGGGAGTTGCAAGAATCTCTCTGCCCGGGGGATGCGCTATTGGGACAAGGCCCGTAGATCTGCATCTTAAGGGATTTGCAGCAATGGGGGCTGAAATAACACAAGAGCATGGATATATCGAAGCAAGAATCAATTCTCGGTTAAAAGGAAATAAGATCTATCTGGATTTTCCCAGTGTAGGAGCAACAGAAAATATCATCATGGCTGCAGCTTTGGCGGATGGGCAGACCATTCTTGAAAATGCAGCAATAGAACCGGAAATCGTTGATTTGGCTACATACCTTACGGCAATGGGGGCTGACATCAAAGGAGCTGGAACAGATACCATCAAGATCACTGGCGTCAGCTGTCTGAAAGGATGCAATCATGCCATCATCCCTGATCGAATTGAAGCGGGAACCTTTATGGTGGCTGCTGCCATGACAGGCGGAGATGTGGTTATTGACAACATCGTAACGGATCATCTCAAGCCGATCACTGCAAAGCTTAGAGAGGCTGGTGTAGAAATATCAGAAGAGCTTTCAAGCATTCATGTAAAAGCCGGTGGCCCGCTGAAAGCGTTTGATATTAAAACCTTGCCGTATCCTGGCTTTCCAACGGATATGCAGGCGCAGATGACGTCATTGATGAACAAGGCGGAAGGCACGAGTATGGTCATCGAGACCATCTTTGAAAATAGATTTATGCATGTCAGTGAATTAAAACGAATGGGTGCAAATATAAAAATTGAGGGACGAAGCGCTATCATTGAAGGTGCAGCAAACCTGACAGGTGCCCAGGTGAAGGCAACAGACCTGAGGGCAGGAGCAGCACTGGTGCTTGCAGGATTGGGTGCTGAAGGAACAACGGAAATTACGGACATTGAACATATCGATCGGGGCTATGTAAAGCTGGATGAAAAGCTGAAAGCTCTGGGTGCAAAGATCGAAAGAGTAGATGAAGAGTAGAAGGAAAAGGTACTGTAGGGTTCTGCAGTATCTTTTTTTTGCATTCAAGCACAAAATTTGTTGTTGAGCATAATTCCGGTAGAATAACCCACGTACTCCACAAATATATTTATAGATATACATAAATAACCGGATAACAAACTGAAGATAGAATTCTTACAAATGGTTTATGGTTTGTATCCTGAGAAAAGTGGGGTCTATGTGAAAAAAGCGATGATGTTTTTACTGATGATGGTTATAATAATCGTGGTAATACCCCTTCTCATCGTTAGAAGCTGCAGCAGTGAGAAAAGCATAGTTCCTGGAGGTAACTCCGCCAGTGGAATGAATATAAAAATGTATTTGCATACTGATGAAAAAGTTGTAGAAATGCCGATGGAAGAATATATCATGGGTGTGGTTGCGGCGGAAATGCCTGCATCCTTTGAAAGCGAGGCATTAAAGGCCCAGGCGGTGGCGGCCAGGACCTATGCTTACGGAAGGTTGGAAAAAATTTATACACCGAAAAACGATACCCATCATGGCGCAAATATCTGCACTGATCCAGGCCATTGTCAGGCATGGATCAGCAAGGAGAATGCAATGAAAAAGTGGGGAATTTTCAACGCCTCCAAAAACTGGTCAAAAATAAGCAAAGCAGTCAATGAGACGAAAGAATTGATTATTGTATACGAAGATAGAGTGGTGAATCCTGTGTTCCACTCCAATAGCGGCGGACGAACAGAGAATTCGGAGGATGTATGGGAAGGCGGAGCGGTTCCCTATTTGCGAAGTGTTGAGAGCAGTGGAGAGGGTCTCACACCGGAATTTGAAACCACTGTAAATATGAAGATAAAAGAATTTACTGCCAAACTTAAAACAGAATATCCACAGGTTAAACTCAATGAAAAGGATGTACTGAAGGATATCAAAATTTTAGATAAAACGGAGGGCGGCCGGGTCAAAAGTATAAAAGTAGGGAATGTAACCATCAAAGGCACGGATTTTAGAAGTTTATTTTCCTTGAAATCTGCCAATTTCAAAATAGAAAAACACGAAAAGGATTCGATCATTATTACCACCTATGGAAACGGGCACGGTGTCGGAATGAGCCAGTGGGGTGCGAATTATATGGCAAAAAGCGGCGGGAATTATGAAGAAATCCTGAAATATTACTACAAGGATGTCGAGATAAGTAAAATTAGTAATTGATAATTTATTTCCATTTCCATGTATATTGTTCCCAAAGCCGGAAAGAATAATATATGGAGGTGGAAATTGTGAATATTAAAAAATTATTCCCGGAAAGGAAAATTTCAAAGAAAGGACTCGTAGAGTTTCTGGATAAAAAGGGTTTTTATATTGTCCTGATTCTGTGTATTGCCATTGTTGGTTCAACGGCAGTGTTTGTGACAACCCATAATATTACTTCATCCAATACTGAGTTTGACAACAAGATTATCCCAGAGGAACCGGACAAGGCTTCTACAGTGGATGATAAAAAAGTTGCACAATCAGCAATCAATACGACCCCTGCAGCACCGGTTCAGAAAGCTCAGCAAAAAGGTCCGGAAGCAAACAAGCCAGCGACACCTTCAAATGCGGCAAAGCAACCGGCTGAACAAAATTCGAAAAGTTCAACTCCCGGAGCCAAGTCCAGTACTTCTCCTGCTGCAACTCAAACAAAAAGCCAAAAGTTTATTATGCCTGTTTTTGGCCCGGTTACCTTTGAGTACGCGCAGAACAAGCTCCTGTTTTCAAAGACTTTGGAGGAGTGGAGAACACACAGTGGACTTGATATAGGCGGAGAAAAGGGAAGTCCGGTTAAAGCGGTTGCAGATGGAGTTGTCAGTGAAATCAAAAATGACCCGAGACTTGGAGTTGTTGTCATTATTGATCACAAAGACGGTTTAAAGACTGTATACGCAAACCTTGCGAGCGATGAGATGGTGAACCCCAATCAGAAGGTCAAGCAGGGGGACATCATTGGAGCCGTCGGAACTACAGCAAGTTTTGAGTCTGCAGAACAGCCGCATTTACATTTTGAAGTATTGAAAAACAATGAACCTGTCAGTCCGGCAGAATATCTGCCTAAAAAATAAATCATGAATGAAAAGAGGGACCATTCCGGTGATGATATCGGAATGGTCCCTCTTTCTTTATGTTAAAAAGTCAAACTTTCTATGGCTTGCTTATCATAAGCACCCCCTATAAGGCATATATATACTGTAGCAGGATACAAAACACCGTCAGCCTTGAATTTGCGCTGTGACAGCATTACAAGTAAAGGGGGGCTATAATGAAAGGATATATAGAAGAGCGGGTCATAGAACTGGCTAACTTCATCATTGAAAAAAAGACTACGGTAAGAGCAGCAGCAAAAAAATTTGGAATTAGTAAAAGTACAGTACATAAAGATGTTACGGAGAGACTTGCAGCGATAAATCCAAACATGGCCATTGAGGTTCGAAATGTTTTGGAAGAAAACAAGGCAGAAAGGCACATCCGTGGCGGTCAAGCAACCAAAGTCAAATACCAGGGTGGAACGGGTTTAAAAATATAGCCTTCGTTAAAAAGCCGTATTAACGGCTTTTTTCAATGATTTGACATAAGGTTACAAAAAATGTTGCATAATTATCATAATATGATAATATTAATATGACGTTCTTATATCATGAAACAAATCGAAATGGATGTTCGAAGATTTAAAAATATCCTATGAATAGAAAGCAATTTAAGATATAGAAGGAATACGCAGTTTCATTGTGTTCAATATAGGATTACGAGTTTTGAAAGGAAGATGTGTTTTGTTTGGTTTTGGACAAGATATCGGTATAGACTTAGGGACGGCTACTGTACTGGTATATATCAAGGGTAAAGGAATTGTTTTAAGAGAGCCTTCTGTTGTGGCAATAGACAAAAACACGAACAAATTGCTGGCAGTCGGTGAGGAGGCAAGAAGAATGTTGGGAAGAACTCCCGGCAACATTATTGCAATCCGCCCCCTGCGTGAAGGTGTTATCTCGGATTATGACGTTACAGAGAGAATGCTGAAGTATTTCATCAATAAAGTAAACGGGAACAGGATGTTCAAGCTGTTCAAACCCAGGATCATGGTTTGCGTACCCAGCGGTGTAACAGAAGTAGAAAAGAGAGCTGTTATTGATGCAGCCATGCAGGCCGGTGCAAGAAAGACCTATCTTATCGAAGAACCGATCGCAGCCGCTATCGGAGCCGGCATTGATATTTCAAAAGCTTGCGGCAGCATGGTGGTAGATATTGGTGGTGGTACTACAGACATTGCTGTTATATCCCTTGGAGGAACTGTTGTAAGTTCATCTATTAAGATAGCAGGGGACAAGTTTGATGAAGCCATCGTGCGTTATATGCGTAAAAAGCACAATATCATGATCGGCGAACGTACAGCAGAAGAACTCAAAATCAATATCGGTACGGTTTATCCAAGGGTCCAGGAAGTGACCATGGATATCCGCGGTAGAAATTTGATTTCCGGATTGCCTAAGACCATCACAATTACTTCTTCAGAGATCATGGAAGCATTGGAAGAACCGATATCCAGTGTTGTTGAGGCGGTTCACTCCGTACTTGAAAGAACTCCTCCTGAGTTGGCAGCAGATATCAGCGACAGGGGAATCGTGATGACCGGGGGAGGCAGCTTGATTTACGGATTGGACAAGTTGTTGCAGGAAAAGACCGGAATTAACGTACTGATCGCAGACGATGCTATTTCCTGTGTAGCTCTGGGTACAGGTAAAGCGCTGGATAACATTGAGTTTATTGAAGAGAGTGTATTATCTGAAAGTAAAGGGAATAGAAGATAATTATTGTAATATAAGAATGAAGAAATAAGATAGAAGAATACTAAATAAAATCAAAAAGCAAAATTTGAGTAAAGAGTAATCGGTGAAAATGAAACAAAAAAGTGATTTCTTGAGGATTGAGCAGATTCAAAGCAGCTCAATCCTTTTCTATTTTGTTCTGTATTTGTTATTAAGTAAACTTTGATAAAGCCCGATATATAATTTGCGAAAAGAAATAATGTTTTATTAGGAGAGCAATTATGGTCAGAGGCTTATACACATCCGCATGGGGCATGATCGCCAATTCAAAGAAGATGGATACCATATCAAACAATCTGGCGAATGTGAATACAAATGCTTATAAAAGAGATGAGATCGTCTTTGAAAGCTTTCCTGATGTTCTTACAAAGAGAATTAACGATACCAGAAGCAAGCTGGATCCTAATGCTGTACCGGGGAATATGCAGCTGGGCAGCGACGTGGGAGAAGTATTTACATATTATAAACAGGGGTCAATTCTGACTACCAATAATAGAACAGACCTTGCATTTAAAAACAGTGATAATGCCTTCTTTACCGTTGGGATTCCGGATGAAAGCGGAGAGCTGCAAGAGTATTATACCCGGGACGGTGCATTCACTTTGAATGCAGAAAAGCAGCTGGCCGATAAGGACGGAAACCTGGTTTTGGGTCAGAACGGACCTATAACGTTAAGCAGCGATGATTTTATAGTTGAGGATGACGGAACCGTTATTCAGAACGGACAAATCGTAGATAAGCTTCTTATTAAGGAATTTGCGGATACGAAGACACTGAGAAAGTTCGGATCGAATCTGGTGACAACAACAGACGAAACAGAAGAACAGGAATTCTCCGGACAGGTAAAGCAGGGAGCTTTGGAACAATCCAATGTCAATACTGTGAAGGAAATGGTGAATATGATCAGTGTAATGAGATCTTATGAAGCAAGCCAAAAGCTGCTGCAGATCCACGATGGCGTACTACAGAAGACAGTGACAGAAGTTGGTGCAGTACGATAAACGTTGTAGGGTAATAAGAATTGAAAGTTAGAAGTTAAAAAAGAAATATAAGAGAATTTACGATAGAAACGGGATTAAAGACAATCGTCAAAACCAGGAGGAAACGCTTATGATGAGGGCGCTATGGACTGCAGGTTCTGGAATGATGGCACAGCAGTTTAATGTAGATGTAATCTCCAATAATCTTGCCAATGTGAATACCACAGGGTATAAAAAAGAAAGAGCGGAGTTCAAGGATTTGCTGTATGAGACCTTGGACCGTGCGTATATGTTGGATGGAAAAGGGAAGCCTGTGAATCTTCAGGTGGGCCATGGTACCAATGTTGCCGCAACGGTTAAGAATTATACAATGGGAAACCTTGAAAAGACAGATAATCCTTTTGACTTTGCCATCGATGGAGAAGGTTTCTTCCAAGTGCAAGGGCCTAAGGGGGATGTTGTTTATACTAGAGACGGTGCCTTTAAATTGAGCGTGGTAGATGGAGGCAACAAGCTTACAACATCCGATGGGTATCCTGTTTTAGATGATGCAGGGAGTGAAATTGTATTTAGCAGTGATATAGATCTGAGTAAATTGGTGGTTTCACCCATCGGGGAATTGAGTTATCTGGATGCGGATGGTGTAACGCAACCCATCGGACAGAGTATCGGGCTGGTAAAATTTCCAAATAAAAACGGACTTGAAAGTATCGGCGGTAACTTTTATACTCCGAATTCTGCTTCAGGAGAACCTGTTCCGGATGGAGAATTAGGCACAAAAAGCACCATACGCCAGTCCTTCCTTGAATCTTCCAACGTTCAGGTTGTAGAAGAAATGGTGAAACTGATTGTTGCACAAAGAGCGTATGAAATCAACTCAAAATCTATACAGTCAGCAGATGAAATGCTCGGAATGGCAAACAACCTGAAGAGGTAATGAAAATAGTTGACAGCAGGTAAAGTACGAGCTACAGTAAAGATGTACCTGGCAAGGGAATAAAATGACTTAATCTAAATGCCGGGTATGAGCAATCTAACAGGAGGTAAAGCGGCAATAGGCGGTAGTCGTATCCTATCATCCATTACCCGTGTAGAAGCATATGGAAATCGGTAAGATCAATGATTTAAATGTCAATAACTCAATAGACAGCTCAAAAAGCAAAGCCTCCGATGATGAGTTTGAAAAACGCTTGAAAAGTGCTATGGAAAATAAAGATGATAAAGAACTCAAAAAGGTATGCAAAAACTTTGAAAGCATTATCCTGAATATGATGTACAAGCAGATGAAAGCTACCGTGCCGAAAGCAGAACTGCTTCCGGAGGATGTGGGTAAAGATATTTTTGATTCCATGCTGGATGACAAGCTCATGGAGGAAGCAGCCAACGGAACAGGTGCCGGCTTGGCGGATGTTCTTTACAAGCAGCTAAGAAAGCAGGTAAGATCTTCGGATAGTGCAAGTGCAAGCAGTAAAGGAGAAGAAAACATTGCCGGGGAAAAGTAGAAAAATCATCTTTTTTATATTCGTAACAATTCTTGTGTCCTCCATATTTCAATATGCAGGGCACTTTCTATTTGAGGAAAAAGCAGGACAAAAAGCGGAGGATATCCATCCGAAGAGCGATCGAAAGGTCCAAGAAAGCAATCCTGAGAAAATGCCGGTTCAATTCAGGAAGCTTTCAATGCAGCTGAATGGGAATAAGCAGGAAGTGAATGTATTGGAAATCGACCTCAAGGAAGGAAAAGCGGAGGTTAAGCCGGTACTTTCCCTGGACAGCATTTTCGGGTTTGAAAAACTTAGCGCAATGGTTCAAAGGACTGCTGCTTACGCTGCAATTAATGGAGGATTCTTCTTTGATAATGGGCAGCCCGGCGGAATGGTAGCCATAGATGGAAAGCTGCTTCAAGAGCCTACAGGACGATTTCCGGTATTTATTGTTGAAAACGGGAAGGCAAGGTTTGAAGAGGTAAAACAAACACGGGTATTACGAGTGCGTGATAAGGGAATCGAAATAGAACATATCAATACTTTAGGGGAATCCGGACAGGTGATATTATATACACCTGAATTTGGAACGGATACGAGGTTAAAGGCCAAAAACACTTCAGTCGTAATTAAAGACAATATAGTGCAGGAAATCGGTGAATTCACCGACAAGTGTGATATTCCAAAGGACGGAATGGTATTAAGCTTTATACATCCAATGAAGGAGAATTTCAGTAGCCTGCCCATTCATAAAAATGATTCCGTAAAGATTGAAATACAACCGGGATTACAAGAAAAGTCCCAAGCTTATGAATGTGGAAGCTGGGTTGTGAAAGAAGGGCAGAATGTAGCCGGTATCAAAGATGACTGGGTCGGCCTGCTGACAAACCCGGATCCAAGGACTGCCCTTGCTGTCAAAGCGGATGGAACTGTAATGCTGGTCACAGTGGATGGCCGTCAGCCCGGTTATAGTACCGGAGTGACAGGGAAGGAATTAGGCAGCATCTTGTTACAGCTGGGAGCAAAAGACGCTGCGATGCTGGATGGAGGAGCTTCCACGGAAATGATTGTAGAGGGAAAAATCGTGAATAGACCTTCTTATAAAGGAGAAGAGAGACTCCTCGGCGGAGCGATTATAGTTAAGCTGAAATAGGTATTTGAGATAAAAATGGGCAATATCAATGAAAATGTTGACAATGGGATGAATTTATAAGAAAATAATTATTACCAGGTAATAATATTAACTTATAGTTTTCCTGAACGGTTTGCAACTTATAAAATGATGTGCGGAGGATCATCCTAAAGATCACCACACTTAAGGAGCTGAATAGATATGCTGTCCAATGTTGAAATCAGAAAGCTGATTCCTCACAGGTTTCCATTTTTGTTAGTAGATAAAGTGATCGAACTTGAACCGAACAAAAGGATTGTTGCAATCAAGAATGTAACTGCCAATGAGCCGTTCTTCCAGGGACACTTTCCGGAATACCCCATCATGCCGGGTGTGCTTATTGTGGAGGCCCTCGCACAGACTGCGGGTATCTGCACAGCCGACGGCGGCGATAACGGCGGCAAGCTTGGTTTGTTTGCCAGTATTGACTCCATGAAATTCAAGAATCCGGTGGTTCCCGGAGATACCTTAAGGCTTGAAGCAGAAATCCTGATGAACAAGATGGGTGTTGTGAAAGCAAAGGTAAAGGCTACTGTGGAAGGTCAGGTCGCTGCTGAAGGTGAAATCAAGTTTGCAATGGCAAAGGTGAGCAAATAAACTGTGATAAATAAAACCCCTATATAATAAAACCACAGCTGTTAAACAGCTGTGGTTCCTTTTTTCCTTTCAAGAAGCATTTCACCAACTTTATAGATATCGCCCGCACCCATGGTAAGCACCAAATCTTCGGGCTGAACGTGTTCCAGAAGGTAATCGGTAATGGCTTCAAAGCCCTTGATATAAATTGCTTTCTCACCAGTGGAAGCGATCCTTTCTGCCAGCATGCTTGAGTGCACTTCCCCGGTATCCGGCTCCCTCGCGGCATAAATATCGGATACAATCACTTCATCTGCACCTGAAAAGGACACTGAAAATTCATCCATGAGGCATTTGGTCCTCGTATAGGTATGGGGCTGAAAAACACACCAAAGTTTGTTGTGATGAGTATTCTTTGCAGCTTGCAGCGTCGCTTTTACTTCAGAAGGGTGATGCGCATAATCATCGACCACTTTAATTCCGTCTTCGATTCCCTTTAATTCAAAGCGGCGATGGGTACCGAAAAACTTTTCAAGGCCTTGTTGGACGGATTTTGCATCACAACCCAGGGTGCTGCAGGAAGCAATGGCCGCAAGGGCATTACTCACATTATGAATACCAGGGACATTCAGCTTGATATCTGTAAAGAACTGACCCTTTGAGTATACCTTAAAGGACGCACAGCCGAGGGGATCAAAGGTGATATCCTTAGCCGCCCACATGGCATTTTCGTTATGGACGCCATAGGTAATTCTATGACAATGAGCTTTTTCCAGGAGTTCCATCGTATTTGCATCATCGGCACATCCGACGACGTAGCCGTTTTCAGGAACAAGAGATATGAATTTATAGAAGGCTTCCTTAATATGATCCAAATCCCTATAGTAATCCAGATGGTCTGCTTCAATGTTCAAGATTACGGCTAAAAACGGATAAAATTTTAGAAAGCTCTCGACATATTCACATGCTTCAGAAATAAAATAATTATTACCGCCGATTTTTGTATTTCCGCCGATGGCATCCAATTCCCCGCCAATATGGATGGTAGGATCAGAGCCTGACTCGAGCATGATCATGGTAATCATTGAGGTTGTGGTGGTTTTCCCGTGAGTACCGGAAACCGCGATGCTGTATGGGTATCTTTTCATGATCAGGCCAAGCAGTGTTGCCCTGTCAATAACAGGAACCCCCAGGCTTCTTGCCTTGATCATTTCCGGATTGTTTTCTTTCACAGCTGCGGTATATACAACCAAATCAGGGTTTGTAATATTCTCTTCTCCGTGATATGGAGTTACTTTTACTCCCAGTTTCTCAAGCTTATCGGTGATCTTTGAAGACTTCATGTCTGAGCCGGAGATCTTGTAACCAAGACTGAGCAGAATTTCAGCAAGCCCGCTCATGCTGATGCCGCCGATCCCAATAAAGTGTATGTACTTTATTTTATCTGATTCCAAAAGATTCAAATCATGCAAATCCAACACTCCTATGCAAAAGTATATGTTCGTATCAAAATCTAAAGATAACAGGTATAAGGGAATCCGCCGGTTCTTTAATATAGTAAAAATGATGTCACTCCGGCTAAAAAATGATAATTATATAAAATTTTAGGCCAAAACCCTATTAAATAATACATCATTTTTTGAAAAAAGTAAAAGTTAAAAAAATACCAGGGTGCACAAACTATATATTAGAATCGAAGGATCATAACTATCCGGAGTTTGTCTGTGTGGTATATTTGAAATTAATGTGCCTACAGCATCTTATGCATGGTTTTGCGGATTGTTGATGGAAAAATGATTAGCAACTTCAGGGGATATTGCGTTGCCAAATATAGTATATGTATTTCAAATAGAAATTATTAGTAAATGTTCAAAGGGATTATGCCGAATATTTAAGCAAAATAATATTAAAATATTCGTGATTTTGTAGTATAATAAATACAATTGACCTGAGAATCGGGGGAATGTTATGGACAAGATACAGAGAAATGAACGGATCGCAGTGCTGCTGAAAATGCTGTCGGACTCACCGGGGAAGCTTTTTACTCTCGGCAGCTTTACGGAATTATTTGGCTCAGCAAAATCAACGATCAGCGAAGACATCGATATTGTACAAAAGTTGATGGCTCGGTTTGAAATGGGACTGATTGAGACAGTGCCCGGAGCTTCCGGGGGAGTGAGATTTGTCCCCTTTGTCGGCAAGAACTCCATCCAAGAAGTCACCCAATCGCTATGTGCTGAACTGTCCAGAAAGGAAAGAATTCTTCCAGGGGGCTATCTGTACATGCAGGATGTAATCTATGATCCGCAGAAAGTATCTCAGATCGGACGAATTTTTTCGGCACAGTTCTATCCTAAGGGAGTTGACTATGTGATTACCGTAGAAACAAAAGGAATTCCCCTGGCCTATATAACCGCTCAGTACCTCAATGTCCCTCTGGTCATTGCACGGCATTACAACGAAGCCACGGATGGGCCGTCGGTAAACATCAATTATGTTTCCGGTTCCTCCAAAAAAATACAGACCATGGTTCTTTCATTAAAATCAATAAAAAGAAATTCGAGAATCTTATTTATCGATGATTTCATGAAAGCAGGCGGGACCGCAAAGGGGATTATCGAGCTTGCAAAGGAATTTGAGTCCGAGGTCGTCGGAATCGGTGTCCTGATTGGGACAGTAGAGCCTGCCAAAAAACTTGTGGACGATTATTTTTCTCTTCTCACGTTACATTCCGTAGATGAGGAGAATGGCATTATTGATATTCGGCCAAGCAACTTTTAACACATTGAAAATGAAAAAGCTGCTTAATTATTCTTGTCCCGATTGATTCTGGATTCATTGTCTATGATGCACCTGTATATTATGATTCAAAAAGGAAAATCATATTATCGAAATTGATTATCCGCGTTAATTTTTTTGGTTCCTTGAAAGTTTTTGACCGCAATAAGAAGGAAAAAAAGAATTTGTAGCGAATATACTAATATACATAATATAACGGAAGGTGGTAACATCAATGGAAATCACAGACGTTCGCATACGCAAGATCGAAGCGGAAGGAAAAATGAAGGCTGTTGTATCTGTCACTTTCGATAATGAGTTTGTTGTCCATGATATAAAGATTATTGAGAGCCAGAACGGATTGTTTATTGCGATGCCCAGCAGAAAAACTCCTGATGGCGAATTTAGAGATATAGCCCACCCAATTAATGCCACCACAAGAGAAAAAATACAAAAAGTAATCCTGGAAAAATACGAATCTACGGCTTCAGTAGACGCGGCAGAATAAAAAATGTAGATAAAGGCACTTATGTAAATAAGTGTCTTTCATTATTTTTGGGAATAATATGTTATAAAAACTATTCCAAAAGCGGTTGAAAAATTTATTAAAAAGTGAGAAAATATTACCTGGAATAAGGGTACTACAGACAGTTTGAGCAGGAAGAAGGCTTGTTTCAAGATATAATGATGATTGACAGCAGAGCGGAAGGAAACCTATCAAGCTGTTTCCCTATAAGGAGGACATTAAAATGAAGCACCTAACAGCTGTGATCCTAGCAGCAGGTGAAGGTAAAAGAATGAAGTCAAAAAAGTCCAAAGTCGTACATAGCATTTGCGGAAAGGCTTTGATTGAATGGGTATATAAAGCGGTTGACGATGCTGGTGTAAAGGACACCGTCATCGTAGTAGGACATAGAGCAGACCAGGTAAAGGAATGCATGGGAGAACGCGCAGAGTATGTGACCCAGGAAAAACAGCTTGGCACAGGCCACGCCGTTATGCAGGCGGAAGAGCACCTGAAAGGCAAAGACGGCATTGTTGTCGTATTATGTGGAGACACACCTCTAATTACTTCTGATACCATTTCAAAAGCAATCAAAACTCATAAAGATAATAAAAACGCTGCCACTGTCATTACTGCAGTGCTGGAGGATCCTTCCGGGTATGGCCGAATCATCAGAGACTCTGTGGGAAATGTTTTAAAGATTGTAGAACACCGTGATGCCACCGATAAAGAAAAGGGTGTCAACGAAATCAATTCAGGTATGTACTGTTTCACGATCAGCGACCTTCTAAACGCATTAAAAGAGCTGAACAACAATAACAGTCAGGGTGAATACTATCTGACGGATACCTTGGAAATATTAATCAAAAAGGGATTAAAAGTTGGTGCAGTAATCGCTGAAGATTCAGATGAAATATTGGGTATTAATGACCGAATTCAGCTGGCAAAGGCTGGGGAGCTGCTCAAAAAGAGAGTACTCAACAACCTGATGATGTCCGGTGTTACGATTTTGGATCCTAACTCTACTTATATTGATGAGGGTGTCAAGATCGGTATGGATACGGTTATATACCCGAACACTGTCATTGAAGGAAAGACGGTGATCGGAGAGAATTGTACCATCGGAACAAATTGCAGAATTGTTTCCTCTCATATTGGAAATGAAGTTGAAGTCCTCAACTCTGTAATTTTGGAAAGCGCTATTGAAGATGAAGTAAAAATCGGACCCTTTGCTTACATCCGTCCTGAGAGCAAAATCGGAAGAAAGGTCAAGATTGGAGATTTTGTTGAAATAAAGAAATCTGTTATTGGTGAGAAGACCAAAATTCCGCACTTAACCTATGTTGGTGATGCGGAAATAGGTAAGAACGTAAATCTTGGCTGTGGAACCATTGTAGTAAATTACGACGGTAAGAAAAAACATAAAACGATCGTTGGGGACCATGCCTTTGTCGGCTGCAATTCCAACCTGGTTTCACCGGTTGTTGTTGGCGAAGGTGCTTATATTGCTGCAGGATCCACCATCACTGAGGAGGTTCCCCAAGATGCTCTGGCCATCGCGAGAAGCAGACAGGTAAATAAAGAGGATTGGGTAAATAAAAAGGGGCTGCAGAGAAAATAGCTGAAGATAAAGTTTATCGCTTAATATTTACTCATCCTTACAAGAGAACAAAGCTTTAGAGATAAATATCTAAGCCTTAAACTATAAATAATAGATTATATTATATTAAGAATGGGGTAAGGCAATGAATTTACATGGAAAAGATATCAAGATTTTTGCAGGGAATTCTCACAGAACACTTGCAGAAGAGATCGCCGAAAAAATCGGGTTGCCTGTTGGAGCAGCAACAGTTGGATCTTTCAGTGACGGCGAGTGTGCGATAAACATCAACGAGGTCGTCAGAGGTTCAGATGTGTTTATTGTACAATCCACCTGTACACCGGTCAATGATAATTTGATGGAATTGTTGATCATGATTGATGCCTTAAGAAGAGCATCAGCGGGAAGAATTACAGCGGTTATGCCATACTTTGGCTATGCCAGACAGGATAGAAAAGCAAAAGCGAGAGATCCAATCTCTGCCAAACTGGTTGCCAACCTCTTGACGGTTGCCGGGGCGGATAGGGTACTTACCATGGACCTACATGCGCCACAGCTTCAAGGATTCTTTGATATTCCCGTGGACCACTTGATAGGGGTTCCAATCCTGGCAGAATATTTTAAGACAAAGTTTGAGAATGTAGATGATGTGGTTGTAGTATCTCCGGATGTCGGCAGCGTTACAAGATCAAGGAAATTTGCTGAAAGACTGGAGGTGCCTCTTGCGATCATAGACAAGCGGCGCCCAAAAGCCAATGTATCTGAGATCATGAATATCATCGGCGACGTAAGGGATAAAAGGGTTGTTCTTGTAGATGACCTCATTGATACCGGCGGAACCATTATCAACGCAGTGAATGCACTGGTGGAGATAGGGGCGAAGGAAGTATATGCCTGCTGCACTCACGGAGTTCTTTCAGGGCCTGCCATAGAGAGAATCGCAAATTCTCCGATGAAAGAGCTGGTTACATTGAATACCGTACCGCTTCCTGAAGGAAAGAGATTGGATAAAATCAAAATATTGTCTGTTGCGGGAATATTTGCTGAAGCCATCGAAAGAATTTACGGCGATATTTCCATCAGCACGCTCTTTACACAGCAGGAAGTAGGATCCCATAATTAATTCGTTTCAACGAACCTATAAAATGAAGAATGAGTACTCATTCTTCATTTTTAATGTTATACTTATATTCAACCTTTATTCCAACCTCTCTCCCGGACTGGGTGAGAGGCTGTTTGCTTGAAACAATATTCGATCCCTATTACTGCAAGGAAGGGGATCCGGATTAGGAACTTCAAATCAGAGGTGTAAACATGGATGACTTGTTTTTGGTAGTGGGGTTGGGAAACCCCGGAAACCGGTATGATAATACAAAGCATAATGTAGGATTTGAGACCATTGATCTCTTGGCGGAGAAACATAATATCAGAGTTTCCAAGTTGAAGCATAAGGCGCTGTACGGAGATGGGACTATAGAGGGGAAAAAGGTCATTCTGGCCAAGCCGCAGACGTTTATGAATCTCAGTGGTGAGAGTGTCCGGGAAATGGCAGACTGGTATAAACTTCCCATGAAAAATATTATACTAATATACGATGACATTGATCTTCAACTGGGTAAGATTCGTGTAAGGCCCAAAGGCAGTGCAGGAACTCACAACGGAATGCGGTCGATCCTGTACCAACTTCAGTCTGAGGATTTTCCGCGCATCCGTATTGGCATTGGCCGGCCGCCCGAGGGGTGGGACCTTGCAGACTATGTCCTTAGTAAATTCAATGCAGACGAGAGAAAAACCATTAGTGAAAGTGTTGTACAAGCAGCAGAAGCGGTATCGGTCATAATAAAATCCGGTGCAGAAGCTGCGATGAATAAGTGTAATAAGTAGGCGACCAAATTATGAAAAGCTTGATCACCCCCCTCCGACAAATTGGGGAATATAACGAAATTCTGGATACAATTAAAAAGAACAGGCTGCCGTTGAATATTTCAGGGCCTTCCGATTCTCAGAAGGCTCACCTTTGCTATGCCCTTTGCAGCCATCTAAACTGTAAAGGTCTCTTTATTACCTTCAACGAAATGAATGCAAGAAAGATGCTGGAGGATTTTGTTTTTTTCCATGAGGAAGAGACCGTATTTTTCCCTTCCAAGGAAATCATGCTGCATGATGTGGAGGCAAAAAGCTATGATGCGGTATTTCAAAGGCTGGAAGCACTGGATAGGATCAACTCAGGAGATTTTAAATTCGTTGTAACCTCGGCGGAAGCCGTTGCGCACAAACTGATTTCTAAAAAAATCTTTGAACAGAACACATTGAGTTTTAAGATCGGTGACCGGCTGGATTTGGATCCTCTTTACAACAAGCTGATAGCTATGGGATATGAAAGGGTTCATACTGTAGAAGGGAAGGGCCAATTTGCTGTCCGTGGAGGAATTATTGATATTTATTCTATTAATTTGGCAGCGGCAGTCCGTATTGAACTATTCGGTGATGAAGTGGATTCTATTCGACGGTTTGATATTCAATCCCAGAGATCTACGGATAACCTGGAGTCTGTAAAAGTGATTCCTGCCAGGGAAATTCTTTATGATATCTCAAGGAGACCCCGGATTGTTTCTGAGATTCAGAAGGATTATGAAGCACAGGCTGCAAAAATCGGCAAGAAAAATACTGAGTATAGAGAGCTCCTTAGGACAAGAATTAGCGGGGATATTGAAAAGCTCCAAACCAATTATTATTTCCCAGGGATCGACAGGCTGATTCCCTACCTTTTGGAAACACCTCAATATATTACAGATTTCATTGGAGAAGACACGATTGTCTTTGTTGATGAACCGGCGAGATTTGAGCAAAGAATTGAAAATATCATCCTTGAATATCATGAACAGTGTAAAGGACTGATGGAAAAAGGCCAAATCCTGCCAAGGAGCTTTGAGGCTTTCTTTGACGCTGAGGGTCTTTTTTCTGAGTTCGACAAGAAAAAATCGGTGTACCTGAGCACCATGATGACTTCGGCAAACCGGCGTGAATGGTCAAGAAGCATCAGCATCCCTTCTAAAACCATGGGATCCTACCAAGGTCATATCGACTTATTGATCGCGGACTTAAAACATTGGAAGGAAAACAACAGTAAAGTAATCATCCTTTCGGGGACAAGGGGACGCGGGGAGCGCCTTTCTGACAGTTTGCGGAAGGAGGGCATTGAGAATACTTACTCTGAAGATGTTGATTTGGAGCTTCAGCCTGGACAGGTAATTATCAAGAGAGGCAGCTTGCATAAGGGATTTGAGTATCCTGATATAGGACTGGTGGTAGTTAGCGACAAAGAAGCTTTCGGCCAGGACAGAAGGCATAAAAGGGCTGTCGGTAAAAAAGATAAAAATAAGATTAAAGCTTTTACAGACCTGAGTGTCGGAGATTATGTAGTTCACCAGGCGCATGGAATCGGGCAGTATGTTGGAATACAACAGTTGTCGGTAGACGGGGTAAAACGTGACTACTTGAAGATTAATTATCTTGCAGGGGACAATCTTTACATTCCTACCAATCAACTGGACTTACTGCAGAAATATATCGGATCAGAGGGCAAGAGCCCTAAACTCAGCAAGCTTGGGGGAAGTGATTGGGCTAAAGCCAAGAGCAGAGTTAAAGAATCGCTGAAAGAACTGGCAGGAGAACTGATCAAGTTGTATGCCCAAAGGCAGGCGGCACAGGGACATACCTTCACAAAGGACACGATCTGGCAGAAACAGTTTGAAGAAGCATTCCCCTATGAGGAAACAGAGGACCAGCTCAAGTGTATCGATGAAATTAAAAATGATATGGAATGCGGCAGAGTGATGGACCGCTTGCTTTGTGGAGATGTGGGCTATGGCAAGACGGAAGTGGCAATGAGGGCCATCTTCAAGGCCGTAATGGATGGAAGGCAGGTTGCCTATCTGGTGCCTACCACCATTCTGGCTCAGCAGCAATATACCAGCTTCAAGGAAAGAATGAAGGACTTCCCTGTGACCATTGAGGTGATCAGTCGCTTCAAGACACAAGCCGAGCAAAAAAGAATTCTCAAGGATGTCAAAGCGGGAATGGTGGATATCCTGATCGGTACTCACCGACTTTTGCAAAAAGATATCCAATTCAAGAACTTGGGCCTTCTGGTAGTAGACGAGGAACAGCGCTTTGGTGTTGCGCACAAGGAAAGAATCAAGACGCTGAAGCCGAATTTGGATGTTTTGACCCTCACAGCTACACCGATTCCAAGAACTTTGCATATGTCCCTGGTAGGGATCCGTGATATCAGTGTGATTGAGGATCCGCCGGAGGAACGTTATCCGGTTCAAACCTATGTAATGGAACATAACCCAGATGTTATCCGGGATGCGATCTTGAGGGAAATGAGCAGAAAGGGACAGGTTTTTTACCTGTATAATCAGGTAAGAACCATACACTTGAAAACATCTGAGATCCAGGCGCTGGTGCCGGATGCGAGAGTAGCTGCGGCCCATGGGCAAATGGATGAGAAGCAGCTGGAAGAAATCATGATGAGCTTTATTAATGGCGAGTACGATGTTCTGGTATGTACAACCATTATAGAATCCGGTTTGGATATGCCCAACGTCAATACGATTATCGTAGAAGATGCGGATAAGATGGGGCTGGCACAGTTATACCAGATCAGAGGGAGAGTAGGACGTTCCAATAGGTTGGCTTATGCTTATATCACTTATAAGAAGGACAAAGTACTTTCGGAGGTAGCTGAAAAGAGGCTAAATGCTATCCGGGAATTTACCGAGCTGGGATCGGGTTTTAAAATTGCCATGAGGGACCTTGAAATCAGGGGAGCGGGAAATTTGCTCGGGCCTGAGCAGCATGGACAGATGGAAACCGTTGGATACGAAATGTACTGCAAGCTCCTGGATGAGGCTGTAAGAGAACTGAAAGGCGAACCTGCTGCAGCGGAAGAAGCAGAGATTACCATCGATATCAATATCAGCGCCTATATTGATGACAGCTATATCAATTCGGAGATTCAGAAGATTGAAATGTATAAAAAGATTGCTTCCATCCATGATGAGCAGGATGTGATGGACATTGAGGACGAACTGGTAGACCGCTTCGGAGAAATGCCAAAGCCGGTAAGAAACCTGATTAAAATTGCCCATCTGAAGACGCTGGCAAGGGACTGTGGGTTTGTTTCCGTCCAGGAGAAGGGCGAAGCGATGATTTTACAGTACAGGAGCAATCAGCAAGTGAATTTGTCTGTTCTAGGTAAGCTTATGGACCTGTACAAACGAAAACTGCTTTTTACTGCCAGCAATACTCCTTATATTACCTTTAAAATCTCTGGTATGAATAGAGACGAGGTTCTGGACAATATTAAAATTCTGTTACAAGAGTTTAAAAATTTGCAATGAAAGTCACGATTTGTTGCCTAACATGCATAGGAGCAGAGTTTCAAGTCTGCATGGTTGAAAGCGTACAGCGGAAAACGGAAAAAAATTAAGGTGGAAAAAACCGAACATGCACGTTATAATATAGTTAACCAAAAAGCAGTATGCAATATAAAAGGTTAAATTTTAAATAGACGGGGAGAGAGAGACTTGAAAAACAAGGGGTTATTAATTATCGCGGCAGTGATTGTAGTCATTGCGCTTGCGATAGCAATACCGGTGTATTATGTTACAACCACCAGCTATGTGGCGACTGTGGCAGGTGAAAAGATTTCCAAGAGTGAATACCAGTTTTTTTTAGCTGCTGCAAAGAGTCAAATGGAGACAGCGGCTAACCTGAAGACCGATGAGGACAAGGCAAACTTCTGGAAAGGCAAGGAAGATGTTCAGGTTAATGCAGCGCTGGATTTGGCAAAGCGGTTTAAGATTGAGCTGATCAAAGCAAAAGAGAAGAAAATCGTGCTTGATAAGCAGGATACGGATACCATTAATACAACCATTGAATCCATGAAGTCCGGAGCAAAAGCTCAAGGAATCAACTTCGAGGATGATGTTAAGAAGAAGTACAACATCAGTTTGAAAGAGTATACAGACATTTATAAAGAATATGTTTTAATTGAAAAGTATCAGGAAGACTTCAGAAAACAAATAAAAGTATCCGATGACGACGTTAAAAAATCATATGATGAAAACAAGAGCCAGTTTAATCAGGCTACGGTAAAGCATATTCTTATCCTGACACAGGATGAAAAAACAAAGCAGCCTTTACCGGAGGACAAACAGCAAGAGGCAAAGAAAAAGGCAGAAGAAGTACTTGCAAAAGCGAAAGCGGGCGGAGATTTTGCTGCTCTAGCAAAAGAGTACTCCCAGGATCCCGGTTCCAAGGATAGCGGGGGAGAATATACTTTCCCAAAGGGTCAAATGGTTCCTGAATTTGAAAAATGGTCCTTTGACAGCAGCAGAAAACCCGGTGACATGGATATTGTAAAAACCAGTTACGGATATCACGTAATGAAGTTTGAAGCGGTTAAGGAAACTTCCTTTGATGAAGCAAAAACAGATATCCAGAATACACTGATTAATAACAAGTTTGCTGAAGAATATACGAAGCAGATAGAAGATTGGATGAAGGATGCCAAGTATAACGTGATCAAAAATACAAAAGTGATAAAGTAAACGAATTCTTTAAAATAAAAAACAAGAAAAGATGGCTTTTTGCCATCTTTTCTTGTTTTTTTTTGTCCTATCACAATTCACCTGTTATGTATAAAACTCCAATAAAAAATCAATACTAAAATTGTAAACAAAACTACTACGCAAGGAGGTAATAGAAGTTGAAGGCAACTGGAATAGTTAGACGTATAGACGATTTAGGACGAGTTGTAATTCCCAAGGAAATTCGGAGAACTTTAAGAATTAGAGAAGGCGATCCTTTGGAGATTTTTACAGATAAAGAAGGCGAAGTGATTCTGAAAAAATATTCTCCTATTGGTGAACTTGGTGATTTTGCCTCCCAGTATGCAGATTCTCTGCACAAAACAAGTGGACATATCACTTGCATCGCAGATAGAGATACCATTATTGCTGTTTCGGGCGCTTCCAAGAAGGAGTTCCTTGAAAAGTCTTTAAGCCCGGATCTTGAAAGAATTATCGAGGAAAAGACCACACTCGTTGTGAAATCAACAGAAGACAAGGCGATTTCCATCATTGCAGATGAAGGCGCTGACAGGAAATACACTTCTCAGGTTGTATCGCCGATTATCTCGGAAGGCGACCCGATTGGTGCGGTCATTCTTCTGTCAACCGATCCCAACACAAGAATGGGTGAAGTAGAAGCCAAGCTGGCACAATCCGCAGCAGGATTCCTCGGAAGACAAATGGAACAATAAATTAAAACCTAAAGTAAAAATCAGTATGCAGACCATAAAGAATATATGGAGCATCTTTTTCTATCTCAGAGGGTAAATATGGTCATGGTGCATAGCGAAAAATAACAGGCAGAGAGAATTGAAGCCTGTTATTTTTGTGTATGGAATAAATTGTTGAACTTGTGAGTTGGTATGATTATAATTAGACCAAAGACTACAAATGTGCTGGAGACAACAAGGAGGTGCGGTATGCTGAAGGATAACTATACCTTTGCAGAACTGATAGATATTATGGCTTTACTTAGAAGTGAAAATGGGTGCCCTTGGGACAAGGACCAGGATCATCAGAGCCTGAAAAGATATTTGATAGAAGAGACCTATGAGGTTTTGGAGGCCATAGACCTAAATGACAGGAAGAAGCTCTGTGAAGAGCTGGGGGACCTTCTTTTACAAATTGTATTTCATGCCAGAATTGCAGAAGAGGAAGGAACCTTTACTATTGAAGATGTGATTACAGGCATCAGCAGAAAAATGATCCTTCGGCACACCCACGTATTCGGAGAGGATAAGGCTGAAACTCCGGATGAAGTGGTTGATAACTGGGAAGCGATCAAAAAGAAGGAGAAGGGAGTCCGTAACCAGACAGAAGTTCTAAAGGATGTTCCGTCTATTCTCCCGGCACTGATGCGGAGTTATAAGGTACAGCAGAAGGCTGCCCAGGTCGGATTTGACTGGGATAATACAGAGGATGTATTTAAAAAAGTTTATGAAGAAATAAAAGAGTTGGAAGATGTATACAAAAGTAAAAATGTGGATAGAATAACGGATGAGATGGGAGATGTATTCTTCAGCCTTGTGAATCTTTCAAGGTTTTTGAAAGTACAGCCTGAGCTGGCACTGACAGGTTCAACAAACAAGTTTATCGAAAGGTTTCAGTTTATTGAAGAAGAAAGTGCACGGCTTGGCAAAAAGTTGGAGGAAATGACCCTGGCAGAAATGGATGTGCTGTGGGACAAGGCCAAAATACATATTTCTGAAAAAAAGTGCAACAATAGAGAATAAACGACTCAATGCATGGATACCGAGATGCAGGGATAAATCCCAAACCGCCAATCAAACTTGAATGCCGAATTTGGAGACCATTGGATTTGTCTTGGAACTATTTCGATATCCTATGGAAAATAGTGACGGAAAAGTTATTCTCTTTTTAAACTAAACTTAAATTATGGAGGTTTCATCATGAACAAGGCAGATTTAATCACAAGCATGGCGGAAAAAAGTGAATTGTCAAAGAAAGATGCAGAAAAAGCGCTCAATGCTTTTATAGAAAGTGTTGAAGAAGCGATGACAAAAGGAGACAAGGTGCAGTTGGTGGGCTTTGGTTCTTTTGAAGTAAGACAAAGAGCCGCAAGAAAGGGAAGAAACCCACAGACAAAAGCGGAGATCACCATACCAGCATCAAAGTCACCGATTTTTAAAGTTGGAAAAGCTTTAAAAGATATGGTCAACAAATAAGATAGGTAATAGGCGATAGATATTAGGTTATAGGCATTAACAGTAAAAAAAATAGTATATACGGGCAGATACCTCATTTGCCTGGGCCGGTAATATGCCTATGTAGGGGCGGGCGCCTCTGTCCGCCTAAGAATATGCTAAAATAGTGAGAACAATAAGGTAAAGCTTAAGGCGAAGCACGGAATCCGTGTGGCTTTAAGCTTTTTCACGATTAAAAATAAACCACTAAATATGAGGGAGGTCATAAAATGAGGATCGATAAATATTTGAAAGTATCAAGGTTGATAAAGCGCAGAACACTGGCGAATGAAGCGTGCGAGCAGGAAAAGGTGAAAATCAACGGGAAAGTTGCCAAGCCGGGTTCCGAGGTAAAGGTGGGAGACACGATAGAGATCCAATTTGGTGCAAACAGTACAAAAGTGGAAGTAACTTCGGTTTCTGAGCACGTATCTAAAAGCGAATCTAAAGAAATGTATATAATCAGGTGATGGGTAATAGGTTATAGGCTATGGGTAAAATAGGTTATAGGTGATGGGCAATGAACAATGCAGGAAAGATCAAAGGTAGTGTAGGGGCGAGACATCGGCTCGCCCTCGTGAACAAGCAGCATATATTTGTAGGGGCAGACGCCCCTGCCCGACCGAAAAGACGAACGACAGTAGGACATGATGATAAGAAAATATATATTAACAAGCATCACAGAAAAAATAACACTGATTCAGATGAATTGGGTTATTTTTTTTTGTGTACATGCATATCTATGTTTATAGGTATCAATCTGCAAAAGAAAATCAAAGGAACGGATTGACATCGAAAGTATTATTTTGGAGGAAAAAACATGCCAGAGGAAAAAAAGAGTTCAAAGCCGAAAGCGCAGAATCTGATCCTGGAGAATAGAGAAAAACTCAGCATTACAGGCGTGATTGATGTAGAAAGCTTCAATGATGAATGCGTGATTGTGGATACGGAACTAGGTGTGCTGGTAATCCGGGGGGAAGATTTACATATCAATAAGTTGAATCTGGATAATTCCGAACTGAATATTGAGGGAGAAATTATCAGCTGTGAATACAGCGACAGTGAGGGTACAAAATCCAAAGGGTTTGGCTTCCTGGGCAAAATGTTTAAATAGAAGGTCAGTGATAATTTTGGCATCTACTGTATATAATCAAGCCTATGTTTTTTTGTGCGCTGTTGCAGGGGGCATTCTGATAGCTTTCCTGTATGATTTGTTCAGAATTCGAAGGAAAGCCCTAAAGACCAATATCGTTTTCATCTACATTGAAGACTTTGTATATTGGATTCTGGTTGCTCTCGTCATGTTTGGGATCGTATATTTCAGTAATGAAGGGGAACTGCGGGGATATATCTTTTTAGGAACATTAACGGGAGTTATCCTTTATATCCTCACGCTCAGCAAGATTGTAATCGGCTCTGCAATCATGATTATAAAGGTTATCTATAGGATTGTCTCAACAATATGGAAGGTGGTTACTTATCCTTTCCGGCTCGTATACAAGATCCTTCGAGTCCCTGCCAGAGGTGTGAAAAAGCATACGCGGAGGTTCTTTCAAGGTGCAAAGCACGTTACAAAGAGCAAGCTGGGAAGAGCCTTTGATATAAAAAGAGCATTTCGAAATATAAGAAAAAAGAAGTAAGGGAGCAGGAATTTCAACGTGAATATAGAATTATACCATTATCAGGATTGATTTATGAGACCGGACTCTAAAGAATCGGTTTGTTTCTTGGTTCGGTTCAGTAAAGGGAGTTAAGTGAAATATGAACAAAAGAAGAAATTCCGGCCTTCGGTTTATTGTTGTATTAGGTTTGCTGGTATATTTTGCGTATATTGTTTTTGATCAGCAAAAAGTAATGCAGATCAAAAAAGAGGAACTTAAAAGTGTTGATGAAAAAATAAAGCAGGAAATGAAGCTCAATGAAGAATTGAAAAAGCAGAAGGAAGCTGTCAATACCGACGAATATACTGAGAAAATAGCACGGGAAAAGCTTGGTATGGTGAGGCAAGGAGAGAAAGTCTTCGTCGATATTGACCGTTGACCAGAAGAGCCTAAAATGGCCCGAATCCCCCTTAAAATCAGGCTTGACGAAAAATTGGATATGCTATATAATCGTGTTACTTGATAAAATCTAAGGAGGACGTCTTTTTTTATGCTGGTTGAGGTAGGAAAAGTGGTTGAAGGAAAGGTTTCCGGAATTACTAACTTTGGAGCTTTTATTCAACTGCCCGATGGAAAAACAGGTCTTGTTCACATTTCTGAGATTGCTGAGGAATACGTAAAAGATATTAACGCCCACCTGAAAGATAGCCAAATTGTAAAAGTAAAAGTGATATCTGTGGATAACAATGGAAAGATCAGTCTTTCTATTAAAAAGGCAATGGAGCCTAAACCAGTGGTAAGATCAAGTCGTCCTATGGAAGTGGATTGGGGAAGAAACAGCAACGACAACCTATCTTTTGAAGAACGGTTGTCCAAGTTTATGAAGGACAGCGATGAAAAAATGCACGATCTGAAGAAGAACTTCGAGTCTAAAAGAGGCGGCGGAGGCTATCGGAAATCAGCACAGTTTATTAAGATATAAACCCGTTAAAAAGCAATAAATAAACTGCAAGCCAAACTGCTTTTTCCATAAGATTTTAGTTTGGGAAATGGAAATAAATAAATATTGACACTACCTAGTGAATATAATATAATATAAAAGTCGCCGATGAGAGCGGCTTTATGGTGTGCCGGAGTGGCGGAACTGGCAGACGCACAGGACTTAAAATCCTGCGGGATTTACCTCCCGTACCGGTTCGATTCCGGTCTCCGGCACCATATTAAAAATGCTATTTCTCTTTACCGAGGAACAGCATTACAATTTAACATCGCGGGGTGGAGCAGTTGGTAGCTCGTCGGGGTCATAACCCGAAGGTCGTTGGTTCAAATCCTTCCCCCGCAACCAACTTAAAAAGCTTTCTGATAATTTCAGAAAGCTTTTTTGTTACTATAAAATAGTGTGCATAATTACACTTTTAGTCTGAAAAAATCGAATTCTGTAGTTTTAAACATTAGAATATGTTAAAATGAAGTTACAGCAACATTTCAATTACAGAGTAGATAATCTTTCAAGTCATTACAACAATGCTGCAGTAATGAATCGTAAAGTTTTTCGCAAATTTTCAAAGGCAAATATATTATTATTTATCTGTGAGATGAGGATATATTAATTATGAATGAGAGTTTTTGCGATTTGATTTTTAAAAATTCTCCCATAGGTTATACATACAACAAAATAGTCTTTAACGATGATGGCAAACCGATCGACTACGAAATAATCGAAGCTAATTGTTCCTTTGAAAGGCTTACCGGTTTAAGGCGCGAGGAGATTATTGGAATGAGGGCTATGGATGTAATTCCAGGCATAAAGGAAAGTGAATTTGATTGGATAGCTTACTACGGTGAAGTGGTGATAAATAACGAACAAAAGGAGTTCAACCAGTATTCGGAGATTACTGACCTGTGGTATAAGGTTTATTGTTATTCACCTTTAAAAAATTATTTTGTAACTGTACTGGCTGAAATTTCAGAAAAAACATTCAATACGGAATATAACATCTCGCAAACTGTATTGTCAAAAACATATCAAATTGCGCGGTTAAAGCGTATAGAAGAGGAACTTAAGGAAAGTCAAAAAAAGCTTGCAGAATCAAATCAACTGCTGCAAACAGTTTTAGACACAATACCCTTGCCTATATTCTGGAAGGATTTGAATTCTGTACACCTAGGCGGAAACAAGCATTATATTCTAGAGTCGGGTAAACAAAGCCTTTCTGAGCTTGTGGGAAAATCTGACTACGAATTGCCTTGGCGGGAATATGCAGACAAATACCGAAAAGACGATTTGGAGATAATGACAACCCTGATACCTAAAATAAATCTAGAGGAGTATCATGTCGCCGCAGATGGCACACTTGAATGGGTAAGAGTTACAAAGGTTCCTATGATGGATGAATACGGTAAGGTTTTTGGAATTATGGGAGCGTATGAGGATATAACTGAGCGTAAGCTTGCAGAACAAGCGCTGCACTATGAAAAGGAACGACTCAAGATAACACTGCATTCTATTGGGGATGGGGTTATTGCTACTGATGATAAAGGAAGGGTACAGCTTATCAATGGTGTGGCAGAAAAGCTTACAGGCTGGACCCAGGCAGAAGCTAAAGATAAATATATCACTGACGTTTTCCGGATTGTGAATGAAGACACAAGGATTCCGTGTGAAAACCCAGTTGAGAAGGTAATGC